>NZ_JAVDSM010000008.1:0-275250 GCF_031455315.1 Arthrobacter sp. 1088 | reverse complement strand
CGAACTCAACGACAGACCCCGCCAACGCTTCGACTTCTGCACCCCAAATGAGATGATCAGAACCTTCCTGTTGCGATAACCGCTAGAAACCGCCGGCTCAAAACGCGCACAAATGCGACTTACTTGGGTGGGTAACGACGACGGCGACCCTCACCTTTTTGGTGAGGGCCGCCGTCGTCGTTCGGTTTAGTAGCGTAGGCGTTAGCTGGCCTCGATCGCTGCCTTGGCCTTCGGGTCTGAGTCGTTCAGGAACTTCTCGATCCGCTCCGGCTCTTCGGCCTCACCAATTGCAGCTGCGGCACGACCCAGTGCGTAGAGTGCGCGCAGGAAGCCCTGGTTGGGCTCGTGCTCCCAAGGGATCGGTCCGACGCCGCGCCAACCGTTGCGGCGCAGCGAGTCCAGTCCCCGGTGATAGCCCACGCGGGCGTAAGCGTAGGAGTCGATGGTGCGGCCCTCAGCCCAGGCTTCCTCAGCGAGGATTGCCCACAGAAGAGACGACGTGGGGTTTTTCTCCACGAGGTCCAGCGCTTCCTTGCCGAGAGCCAGATGCTGGTAAATCTCGGTTTCGGCGGGCAGGAGCGTGGGCTCCGGCCCCATCAGGTTCTTCCGGAATTCGTCGGACATTAGAAAGTCTTGCCGACCGATCCGAGCTGCTGGGCTGCTTCAACGATGCGCGCGGCCATGCCGGCTTCGGCGGAAGCGCCCCAGACGCGGGGGTCGTAGGTCTTCTTGTTGCCCATTTCGCCGTCGACCTTCAGGACGCCGTCGTAGTTGGAGAACATGTGGCCGGCAACCGGGCGGGTGAACGCGTACTGGGTGTCGGTGTCGATGTTCATCTTGATCACACCGTAGGAAACGGCGTCGGCAATTTCCTGCTCGGTGGAGCCCGAGCCGCCGTGGAACACGAGGTCGAACGGGTTGTCCTTGCCGATCTTGGCGCCAACCTCGGACTGGATCTGCTTGAGCAGCTCGGGGCGGAGCTTGACGTTGCCCGGCTTGTACACGCCGTGCACGTTGCCGAAGGTCAGGGCGGTCAGGTAACGGCCGTTTTCGCCGGCACCCAGGGCCTCGATGGTAGCGAGAGCGTCTTCGGGGGTGGTGTAGAGCTTCTCGTTGATTTCGTTCTCAACGCCGTCTTCTTCGCCACCGACGGTGCCGATTTCGACCTCGAGGATGATCTTCGCGGCAGCTGCGCGCTCAAGCAGTTCGCGGCCGATGCGCAGGTTCTCGGAAAGGGTCTCGTGCGAGCCGTCCCACATGTGCGAGTTGAAGATGGGGTCCTTGCCGGCCTTGACGGCTTCCTCGGAAGCCGAGAGCAGCGGAAGAACGAAGTCTGCGAGCTTGTCCTGCGGGCAGTGGTCCGTGTGCAGGGCGATGTTGACGTTGTAGTTCTTGGCAACTTCGCGGGCGAACGCGGCGAAACCGAGGGAACCGGCAACCATGTCCTTGACCGAAGCGCCGGACCAGTAGGCTGCGCCACCGGTGGAAACCTGGATGATGCCGTCGGATTCGGCCTCGGCGAAACCGCGGATCGCAGCGTTCAGAGTCTGCGACGACGTCACGTTGACCGCGGGGAAAGCGAATCCGCCAGCCTTTGCGCGGTCGATCATCTCGGAGTAAATCTCTGGGGTTGCAATGGGCATGGTGACTCCTATGCTGAATTCGTCTGTGGGTTGGTAACCCTGGAGTAGACCGCTTACGGCTAGCTCCCATCCTAGCGATATCCGCCGGGACGCCGTGTTTCGGGTCACTGGGGCTCTTAACACTTCCGCCGAGTTGGCATTTAATGACAATCCTGCGCGCTGACATTGGCATTAAGTGTCATCTCGCGCGCCAGCCACGGCTCTCCAATGCACGGCGTACCTTGTGCACGACGGCGGGTCTGTCGCCTTGGAGGTCGTGCTTGGAGATCCGGACCTCCAGCCAGCCATGCGCGAGGGACCTTTCCTGGCGCTCGATGTCCCTAAGGTGCTGGTCCGCGCTGCCATGATGTTGGCCGTCGTATTGAAGGGAGACCTTGAACTCGCGGTAGGCGGCATCCGGCCACAGCACTGGCCGGCCAAGGGCATCGCGGACAACGTGGTTGAGTGTGGGTTCCGGCAGGTTCGCATTGACCAAGACCAGGCGCATCAGCGTCTCCGGGGCAGAATCCGCCCCCACCCGGATGAGTTCCAGTGCTGCGCGGGCCGTCCGTACGCCACGCATGCCTGGATGGCGGCGGACGATCTCCGTCAGATCCTCGATGCTGCACAACGCTTCCTTGGGCACCGGGAAATCGGGGCCATGCGAACACACAAGGTGGTCACCGGCCACAACCAGGTCCTCCAAGGGCAGCAGCGCGGCCAAGTCCAACCACGTCCGCGCCGGCGAGGTGAGCCTGACGCCGTCGTACTCGACCACTTCTTCCGGAAGAAGCGTGAGGAGGTGTCCGGCCACGTTGACCCGCCGCGGAAAACTGAACCCCCTCCGCCGGGCCAGATGAATGCGCCAATCCCCGCTGCGGTTGCCTGGCAGGGGGACACCCCAGATCCGGGCGGCGGACAAGGAAACCAGGATGGAGGAATCGTCCAGGTCCGTGTAAGCCCTCAAGGCGGATGACCCGGAAGCCGCGGACACGGCCGGCATACGGACTCCCCGGGAAACCACCAATAAGTCCTTGGCACGTGTCCGGGACCGCGTAACGCCGGCTTTGTCCGATGCACGCACAGAGAAGGAACCCGTGGTCAGATGTTCCGGAAGTGTCGCCCTGCGCATGCCCCATTTTGGCTCCCCTGCGCGGCCTCCGGGAGGTTATCCACAGGCTGGCCACCCACGCACTCCGCGAGATGGCATTTGATGACAATCCGCGGCGCTTGGATTGTCATCAAATGCCATCTCGGCGGGAGGCTACGAGACCGGCTGCTGGAACACGTGCCGGCGGACCCACGCGTGCATCGCGATCGCCGCAGCCGAGGCGGCATTCATGGAACGCGTGGAGCCGAACTGCTCAATGGACAACGTAGCAACAGCGGCCTCATGGACCTCGGGTGTGAGGCCCGGGCCTTCCTGGCCAAACACAAGGACGCACTTCTCCGGGAGGTCGTAGGTCTCCAGCGGCACGGAATCCGGGAAGATATCGATGCCGATCACGGCAAGCCCCTCCCCCTGCGCCCACTGGACAAAGTCCTCGACAGTGGGGTGGTGGCGGACGTGCTGGTAGCGGTCTGTGACCATGGCCCCGCGACGGTTCCACCGGCGTCGACCAATGATGTGGACTTCTTTGGCGAGGAACGCGTTGGCTGTCCGCACAACCGTTCCGATGTTGAGGTCGTGCTGCCAGTTCTCGATCGCGATGTGGAATTCGTGCCGCTTGGAATCCAGGTCCGCGACGATCGCCTCGTGCTTCCAGTACCTGTATTGATCCACCACGTTGCGGCGGTCACCATCCCTCAACAGGTCCGGGTCCCAGTGCTCGCCAACCGGCCACTCGCCTTCCCAGGGCCCGACGCCGACCTCCGGTTTCGCTTCAGCCTCGCCATCCGCTGTAGGAACCTCGGAAGTGGGCAGGGCCGTGTTGGGGGGAAGGTCAGTCACCCCTCAACTTTAGCCCTGCCCGGTCTGTGCCTCTTTGCCCGGTGCCTCTTTGCCCGGCGCCTCTTGGCCCGGGCGCCTAGACCATCTTCCACTTGTTGATGCGGTACGAGTTGGCCAGCTGCTCCATCAGGCCGGGGTGCTCATCCCAGTAGGTCTTGTGCCCGCTAACGCCCAGCATCTGCGGAGTTCCCCACGGTGTCACCGAGAACAGGTTGACTGCCTGGATTTCTTCCCCACGCGCATTGGTGCAGGTGAAGCCTATGACCACGGCGGCGCCACGACGGAATTCGCGGATCTCGGGCATCGAGGTCTTGAAGTCCGAGGTGCACTTGTGGCCCACCAGGTTCTGGGGCAGCTCCGTGGCCGTCATGCCCTTGTAGCGGGCCTCAATATCTTCGATCGCAGCCTTGATCTCTTTCGGATCCTTGCCGAACTTGCCTTCGTCGGACTCGGCGAAGAACGCGTAAGCGAGGGCAATGCCGTCGCCGTCCGCCTCCACCGTGCCTTGGGCCTTCTTCTGGATCTCCTCACCCGTGGTGGGGTCCTTGGTGATCCCGAAGGATTCGTCGTGGGTCCACTCGGCCAGGTACTGGAAGGACGATTCGCCCGTGACCCACTTGCTGAACAGCGGGTCGCCGTCGGCGGGGACATTGGTCGGGCCGGCGAATTCTTCCCACACGCTGGGCAGCGGGATGGCACCCTCCGGAATCTCCGAGGAGGCGGTTGCGTCGGCTGAAGGCTCGTCGGACGGGTCATCGGACGGCTCGGCCGCTGCGTCGGACGCTCCGTCCGAGGCGCTGGTGGAAGGCACGGGCGTCTCCACGGCCACAGGTTTGGTCACCGAAGGAATCAACCATGCGAACACGACCACCAGCGCAATGATCACGACGACGGCGATCCCGCCGAGGATCAGGAACAGCGCCTTCTTGTTGTGGTCGCCCGGGCCCTGGCTGGGTCCGCCGGGCTGACCAGGGTAGCCGGGCTGGCCGGGGTAGCCAGGCTGGCCGCTGGCTTGCTGGTCCGGGTAGCCGGGCTGACCAGGGTAGCCGCTGCCCGGCGGCGGGAAACCGGGCTGACCCTGCTGCGCCTGTGGGTAACGGTGCACCGTCTCGGCGAACTCGCCGTCAGGGTGGCCCTGCTGGGTTGGGAATTGCTGCGCGGGGAGAGCCTGGGTCTGACCGTCCTGCCCAGGCGCCGCGGACTGAGTCAAAGGCGGCTGCTGCTCCTGTGCTTCCGGCCGATACATCGGCTGGGTCTGGCCCGGCTGATACTGCCGATACTGCTCCTGGCCGGTTTCGTAGCGTGGCTGCGGCACGCCGTCGGGATTGTACGGAGGCTGCGGCACTCCATTGTTGTTGCTCATGACAGGCCCTTTCAAACGTGTTGAGTACCGGCGTATCCGGGGATATCCGGTTGTCGATCCAATGCTGGGGACCTGCTGACGTGCGGCGACACAAAAAATCCACCATGTCGATCCCCCGACCCACGGTGGTGGCACGCCTGTACCGGAACAAGCGTAGTTCAGTCCGTCGAGTAGCAGGCGAGTCACGGCGGTTTTCCACATGGGTAGAACTACCCACATAGAGGAATGCCTGGGATGTTTAGCTGCTCGAATAATGAAAGACTGGGAGGCAGTGCATGACAAACCCCAGCCGGAGGCAAATATGGCAGAAGAATCCACGCCCCACACGTCCGCATCGGTGTACCGGAACGGCCACGAAATCGAATGCTGGCTCACGGACATGGACGGCGTGCTGGTTCATGAAAACCAGGCAATTCCCGGTGCAGCCGAGCTCATCCAGCGCTGGGTGGATACGTCCAAGCGCTTCCTTGTCCTGACCAACAATTCCATCTTCACCCCGCGCGACCTCGCAGCCCGCCTCCGCGCCTCCGGGCTGGAAGTTCCGGAGGAGAACATCTGGACGTCGGCGCTGGCCACGGCCCAGTTCCTCAAGGACCAGGTCCAGTCGTCTGATTCCGGCAACCGCGCCTACACCATCGGCGAGGCAGGCCTCACTACCGCCCTGCACGAAGCCGGGTTCATCCTCACGGACACGGAACCTGACTTCGTGGTGCTCGGCGAAACCCGCACCTACTCCTTCGAAGCGATCACCATGGCTGTCCGCCACATCCTGGCCGGCGCCCGTTTCATCGCAACCAACCCCGATGCCACCGGTCCTTCCAAGGACGGCCCCATGCCGGCAACGGGCGCAATCGCGGCAATGATCACCAAGGCAACGGGCCGCGAACCGTACATCGTAGGCAAGCCGAACCCCATGATGTTCCGTTCGGCCATGAACCAGATCGACGCCCACTCGGAGACCACGGCCATGATCGGCGACCGCATGGACACCGATATCGTGGCAGGAATGGAAGCCGGGCTTCACACGGTCCTGGTGCTCAGTGGCATCACCCAACGCGAAGAAATCGTGTCCTTCCCGTTCCGGCCCAACCAGATCCTGAGCTCCGTGGCCGACCTCAAGAGCCAGATCTAACGCCAAAGGAGTCCCGTCATGGCTGTGCTCAACCTCCGTCCTCTGGCCGGTGGCCGGATACTGAGGGGGAGCCAGCCGTTTGGCTTGGATGCTGCCGCGACATCGGGGTTCCTGGCGGAGCACGGCATCCAGGCAATCATGGACCTGCGCAGCGAGCTCGAGCGTTCCTTGGTTCCGTGGTTGGTTCCGAACGGGTCCTCTCCTTCGAACGCGACCAAGCCCGACGGCGGTGGCGGGTGGACTGACGACGGTCGCCGCAAGGAAACTGTCCTGAGAGTCGAGCTCATCCATAATCCGCTGGACCCGAACGCCGTGGCGGGATCTCTGCAGGCAGTGGAGACTCCCGAGGATCTGGGGAATCTGTATCTGGGCTGGATCCGCGTCCGGCCGGAGTGGGTTGCCGATGCCCTGCGTCCTGTCGCGGAAGGCAAGCGCACGCTGGTTCATTGTTCGCTGGGCAAGGACCGGACCGGAGTGGTGTCGGCGATCGCGCTCATGGCCGCGGGCGAATCGGACGAGGCTGTGGTGAAGGATTACACGGCCACCACGCGCAACCTTCCCAACCTTCTGCAGGTCATGGCCGAGACGTGGCGGCTCCACGTCCCCTCCACACCGGCGCAGTATTTCAGCCCTGACCTCATGATCCTCCAGAGCCCGGAGGCGGCAATCCGGCATTTCCTGGTCGGCTTCGCACGGGAGTTCGGGGACGCCCGCGGCTTCCTGCGCGAGGCGGGCCTCACCGCCGTCGAGGTTGAAGCGCTTCGGGGTTGAATGAGAGCCGGGTTGAATGAGAGCCGGGTTGAATGAGAGGCGCAGCCCAACAGGAAAATCCCCGGCAATAACCTAGGCCGGCCGGATAACCCGTCCATTTGGCTCCTGGTACGACGGCTCGTCAGGTGCAGGTGGCAGCGGCTCCAGCTCATTCTGGACCCGCTCCAACAGCGGCCGGTAAACGTCGGCGCTCCATTGAGGGCTGGCGTGCGCTGGCCGGGCACCCTCCGTGCTGAGCACCGGGAGCTTCATGTTCGCCGCGAAGACCTTGCTCCACCCCGCCCGCGCGGACTCATAATTGACCGTGTTGTCCTTGGCGTTGCCGAGGAATGCCATTTTGGCCGGGCCGATTTTACCGGCCAAACGCAAGCCATCGAAGTGGTAGATATACGCGGACTCCGTCTGGATCAGCACGCTGGACGGGGCGATCGGCGAAAGCTGCTCCAGGCTTTGGTCCAGGATCTGCCGCCAGGTGCGTTCGTCCTTGTGCGCCACCCGCTCCCCCAGTTCATAGCCGCCGCGCAGGACTGAAGGGATGCGGAACCCGTTCTCATAAAGGAACACCACGCCGTCGAACCAGCTCTGGTCCAGCACATCAGCGCGGCTGAAGGGACTGGAATCCAGGACGATCAGCTGGGTCTGGACACCATGCAGCTCCAGCAGACGGGCGGCAACTTGCGTGGCGAGCATCCCACCGAAGCTGTGGCCATAGAAATACAGCTTCTCCAGTCCCAGCTCGCGCACGTGGAGAATGAGTTCGCGGACGATCTCATCAACGTCCAGGCCAAGGTTGGAATACCCGACGGCGGCAAGGCGGCCGCGCTGGTGAAGGGCAGGCCGCAGTGAGTTCAGGATCCACTGTGCCTCTTCCCAGCTGGTTTTGTACCCGGGAAAAAGGATCCAACTGGCCTTGGGAAAGTAGAGATCCGAGTAGGAATCCGGGACGCGGAGGATCTTGGTGGCCCGCCGCTCGGCCTGCACGCGACGGGTAAACAGCATGTCTCCCGCCAACGCCAGCGAAACCCCTGCAGTGATGAGGAAGTTACGGCGCGATGTTCGCTTTATCCGGGAAACGTGGGGCAGGATCCGGGCCCAGGCAGCGGGATCGGCAGCGTCCTCTGGCCCGGATCCGGGCATGGCAGGGCCTCGGCCCGGGAGGTTTTCGTTCACCTCCGGCGGAGCCTGGAGCTTTCCTACTTGAACGTCCACGCAGCTAGCATAGGCTTCGCGGGCACTGCCTTACAGCCCCGTAGTTCGTGCACGGTTGTTGCCCCTAAAATACGCTTTTAGGGGCATCCCCCGTACACAAACTCCCTAGTTGAGGCCCAGTTCGTCCTTGCCGAAAGCAAAGAGGTAGGGCACGCCGGTTTCGGCTTCGATCTTCTCTTTGGCGCCGGTGTCACGGTCCACGATGACGGCGACGGCAACCACATTGCCGCCGGCCTTACGGACGCCCTCGACGGCGGTCAGTGCGGAGCCGCCGGTGGTGGACGTGTCCTCGAGGACAACCACGTTGCGGCCCTCAACCGAGGGACCTTCCACCTGGCGACCCATGCCATACGACTTCTGGGCCTTGCGGACAACGAAAGCGTCCACGGCACGGCCGGCGTCTGCAGCGGCGTGCATGACAGCGGTACCTACGGGGTCGGCACCCATGGTGAGTCCGCCAGCGCACTCAACCGGGATCCCGGCGTCGTCGATCATCGCCAACATGACCTGGCCCACCAGCTTGGAGGCCTCGTGGTGCAGGGTGATGCGGCGGAGGTCGATGTAGTAGTCAGCTTCCTTGCCGCTGGAGAGGATCACTTTTCCGCGGACCACCGCCAATTCTTTGATGAGTTCAAGAAGGCGGGCACGGGCAGTTGCAGTGTCTGCAGCGGGGGTACTGGTGGAAGTCATGGCTTCTATTCTACGTAAGGCACCGGGCCCGGCATTTCAGGCGGGAATCCGGCATTTCAGGCGGGAATCCGGTCCGTCTGGCTGGAAGGCGCCGGGACCAGGGCGGGGCTACCGTCGACGTTGCCTGCGTACAGCCAGTCGTTGTACTGGAAGTCGTTGTCCTTGCGGCTCTTGAACAGCAGGTTCCGCAGTACGCGGGCCACTCCGGACACGTGCCAGGATTCTCCCCAGATCCGTGCCGTGCGCTGGACCCGGGCGGTTCGGGCGGCCCGGACCGAGTTGAAGGAGCGAATGGCCTCGTCCCACGCATCCGGGTTGACGCCGTCGGCGGTGAAGACCGTACCGTTGCTGACGTCCTGCAGCACCGCCGCATCTTCGAGGGCTTGGCAGGCGCCCTGGGCGAGGTACTGGAGCATGGGGTGCGCTGCGTCGCCCATCAGGACCATGCGTCCGGCAACCCAGTTTTCTATCGGTTCGCGATCGTACATGGGCCAGCGGATGCCCGTGCCGAGGTTGGCGAGCGCTGCTTGCACGGCGGGGACGCAGTCCTTGTAGGCGGCCTGGAGTTCGTCCACTCCCCCGTACTGTTCTTCACCGCGCTCAAACGACGGCGATTTGAATACGGCCACGGTATTGAGCAGTTCGCCCTTGCGCAGGGGGTACTGCACCAGGTGGCAGTCCGGGCCGAGGTAGACAACCACGTCCTCCAGGTCCGTGGCGGGGGTTTCCGCGGTGATGGGCACCGTGCCGCGGTAGGCAACGTAGGCGGAGGAAACGGGCTGGTCTGCTGCTACGAGCGGCCGCAGCGTTGACTTGAGCCCATCGGCCCCGATCACCACGTCTGCTTCATAGTCCACACCAGCCGCGGTGTGGACAACACCGCGTCCGTTTACGGTTTCAACGCTGTCCACCATGACATCGTTGACCAGCTTCACGCCCGCCGCTTCACATCCTTCGAGGAGCACGCGGTGAAGGTCGCTTCGGTGGATCACCACGTATGGGGCGCCGTAGCGCTCCTCAAACCCGCCTTTCAGGCTCTGGCGCGTTAGTTCCTCGCCCGTGACTGCGTCGCGGAACACCAGGTGCTTGGGCTGGACTCCGATCTCCAGCGCCTTCTCCAGCAAACCCCAGCGTTTCAGGACGCGGGAGGCATTGGGGGCCATCTGCAAGCCCGCGCCTACCTCACCGAACTCCGGCGCCCGTTCCACGAGCGTGACGTTGGCACCGTTTTCACGCAGGGCCAGTGCTCCGGCCAGCCCGGCCATACCCCCTCCCACAACCAGGACATCGGTGGACGTGGTGTATTCAGACATTGCTTGCTCCTTGGGAGATTTTGGTTTTGATGGTGAATCTGACGGCGGCCAACAGGACCGCCGCAATGGCGGCGGCACCGGCGAACGCGAGGAAGTTGGAGTTGACACCGAGACCGGCGGCCAGCAGGAGGCCACCCACCTGCGGCGCAACGACTGCGCCAATGCGACCCGTGCCGAGCGCCCAGCCAAGTGCGGTCCCCCGCAAGTGATCGGGATAGTGGCTCGCAACCGCAGCGATAATGAGGCACTGCGTGCCATGGGTTCCGACGCCGGCAAGCACCAAAGCGAGGTACACCACCGTGACCGGCGGGCCGGCCAACAGTACCGAAAGCCCGACGGCGGCTACTGCGGCTGCCGCTATCGCCGTCGGAATTGGACCGAAGCGTGTGCCCGCCCAAGCGGTGATGACCGAGCCGGCGACTGCGCCGAGGTTCAGCGCGAGGGCGAAGGTCAGTGCCGACCCCAGGTTGTAGCCAGCCAACTGCATGAGGTTGGGCAACCACGTACCCAACCCGTACCAGGCGAACAACGTGGCGATGGTAGCCAAGGCGAAGAGCATGCTGACACCCAGGTAGGGTGCGCGGAGCAGGGAGCCGAAGCCGGCGGGCTCTTTGAAGTCCTTGCCGCCGGATCCTGTGGATACGAGCGTCTCCGGAAGGTACCTCAGCCCGAGCGGCACCACGATCACCAAGGCCACCACAGCCACGAGGAACATGGACTGCCACCCGAAGGCAGGAATCATGGGAATGCCCACCAACGCAGCGATGGATCCACCGATCGGGACGCCGGACATCATCAGTGTGGCAATGGTGGACCGCCACTTTGCCGGGACCAGTTCAGCCACCAACGCGTTGGCGGACGGGACCAGCCCGCCGAGACCGATGCCGGCGAGGAGTCGCAACGATCCGAAGACAGCCGCGTTGGGTGCCAAGGCGCAGAGGACGGTGAACACCGAGAAGGCGATCGCGCAGCCGAGGATGGTCCTGCGCCTGCCCCACGAATCGGCCATGCGGCCCGCGAAGATGGCGCCGATCATCATCCCGAGGAACGCCATGGAACCGATGGTCCCTGCTGTTGCCTTGGTGAGGCCCCAGCCGGTTTCGGAAATCAGGGAGGACTGCACGGTGCCGTAGACGATGAGGTCGTAGCCGTCGAAGACCACCAGCAGCCAGCAGACCAGCACGGCGAGTGCCGGGCCTTTGGAGAAGCGCGGGGCCATGGGGCCAAGGTCGGCAGTAGGCCGTTGCGACGCTGCAGCGGGAAGTGTGTGATTCATCCCACCACTGTCAGGTGAACAGCAACCGAAGCACCATAGAATTCTGTTGTGCAGAACAAGCCCCCCACCCAGTCCAGCCGGAAGCCCGTGCAGAAGCGGCCCACGTATTCCATTGAGGCGGTAGACAACGCCTTGCAACTCCTCCAACTCCTACGCGACGGCGGCGCGCTCCGCCTCAAGGACGCAGCAGCAGAGCTCGGGGTGGCTCCCTCAACTGCCCACCGGCTCCTTGCAATGCTCGTTTACCGGGGCTTCGCGGTGCAGGACGAGAACCGGCGCTATGTCCCGGGACCGGCAATGGGTGTCGGCCCCGCCGGCCTCAGCTGGACCAGGCTGCTGAGGGATTTGGCGCTGCCCCATATGGAACTGCTGTCCGCACGGCTCGATGAGACGGTCAACTTGATGGTCCGTGTGGGCACCAAGGTCCGCTTCCTCGCAACAGTGGAGGGGAGCAACGTCCTGCGTATCGGAGACCGTCAGGGGACGGTCATGCCGGCGGACAAGACCTCTGGCGGGAAAGCGATGCTCGCCGAACTGGAACCCCCGATGATCGAACAGCTCTTCCGCAGCCAGAATGCCGAAATAGGCGGCGACACCATCCCGGACGCAGAGTATGCCGCCTTTATCCGAGAACTGGACAGCATCCGGAACAACGGTTTCGCGGCCAATTTCGAGGGCACGGAGGAAGGAGTCAGCGCCCTCGGCATGGCACTCCACAACCGGCGCGGGCAGGTAGTCGGGGCACTAACCGTCGCCACGCCTGCCACCCGGTTCCGCAAAGTGTTCGACGCCGGTTTGGTCGCCGCCCTGCGGGAAACCTGCCGACAGCTGGAGATCGACATCGCAGCCAACCCGGCAGAACCAGGATAACGAATTCTGCAGAACAGAATATCCTCGGGATCACTGGCGGTAATCCGTAGGGTCGAACTACGCCAAAACTGTTCGACCCTATCGAGGAGGCCTACGTGTCCATCAGCGCCGAGAACACGACTCATGAATCTGTGGCCGCCAGCCACGCCCTGCCGGAGCCGACCCCCGAGGAACAGGCGCAGCTGGAGCAGCTGTACAAGGACTTCGAGTCGGAGAACCTGATCCCGTTGTGGACGGAGATCGGTGACCTGATGCCGATGGTCCCAACCCCGAAGGCCGTCCCGCATGTGTGGCGTTGGAACGATCTGTACCCCCTCGCTGCGCGTGCCGGGGACCTGGTGCCCGTTGGCCGCGGCGGGGAACGCCGCGCCATTGCCCTGGCCAACCCGGGCCTGGCCGGCACGCCGTACGCGACGCCGACACTGTGGGCCGCGATCCAGTACCTCGGCCCGCACGAGGTGGCCCCCGAGCACCGGCACTCCCAGAACGCCTTCCGGTTCGTCGTCGAAGGCGAAGGCGTCTGGACGGTCGTAAATGGCGATCCTGTGGCGATGCGCCGCGGCGACTTCCTGCTGACCCCGGGCTGGAACTTCCACGGCCACCACAACGACACAGACCAGCCGATGGCATGGATCGACGGGCTGGACATTCCCTTCGTCCATTACGCGGACGCCGGGTTCTTCGAGTTCGGCACCGAACGCGTCACGGACGAATCCACGCCGGACATCTCGCGCTCTGAACGCCTCTGGGCCCACCCTGGCCTCCGTCCGCTCTCCGGCCTGGAGGACACCACCAACTCCCCCATCGCCGCATACCGCTGGGAACACACCGACGCAGCCCTCCGTGAGCAGTTGTTGTTGGAGGACGAGGGCCACCCGGCCACCGTCTCCCAGGGCCACGCCGCCATCCGGTACTCAAACCCCACCACCGGCGGGGACGTCATGCCCACCATCCGCGCCGAATTCCACCGCCTCCGCGCCGGCGCCACCACCGAGCCGCTCCGGGAGGTCGGTTCCAGTGTGTGGCAGGTCTTCGAAGGCACCGGCACCGTTGTCCTGAATGGCGAAACCAAACACCTGGCCAAGGGTGACCTGTTCGTGGTCCCGTCCTGGCAGGAATGGTCGCTTCACGCCGACGCTGTTTCACAAACTTCGTTTGACCTGTTCCGTTTCAGCGACGCCCCCATCTTCGAACTACTGAACTTCAACCGCAGCTACACCGAAGGACGCAAGTAATGAGACTCCTCACCCTCCGCACCGCTGAAGGAACCAAGGCTGTCCGCCAGGACGGCGACACCCTCACCGAGATTCCCGGCTTCGCCGACGTCGGCGCGTTGCTGGCCGACCCCGCATGGGAAACCATTGCGAAGGCGGCCAACGGCGCAACGCACGCGCTCGACGGCGCCGACCTCGCCGCCGTCGTGCCTGCTCCGGGGAAGATCATCTGTGTGGGCCACAACTACCGCAACCACATCAAGGAAATGGGCAGGGAAATCCCCGAGTACCCCACCCTGTTCGCGAAGTACCAGGAATCCTTGATCGGCCCGAACGATGACCTGGCGTTGCCGCAGGAATCGGACACCGTGGACTGGGAAGCCGAGCTCGCGGTGATCATCGGCAAGAAGGGCCGGCGCATCACAGAGGCGGACGCAGCCGACCACATTGCCGGGTACGCGGTCCTGAACGACATCAGCATGCGCGATTACCAGTTCCGCACCATCCAGTGGCTCCAGGGCAAGACGTGGGAGAACTCCACCCCGTTCGGCCCTGCCCTTGTCACCAAGGACGAATTCACCGCCGGCCCGCTCATGACTTCCGCCGTGGATGGCGAGATCCAACAGAGCACTCCCACCGGCGACCTCGTGTTCACCCCCGAATTCCTGGTTTCCTACATCTCCACGATCATCACGCTGAACCCGGGCGACGTGATCGCCACCGGGACCCCCGGCGGCGTCGGGCACGCCCAGGACCCCAAGCGGTACCTGCAGGAAGGCCAGCTGCTGGTCACCACCATCGAGGGCCTGGGCCAGCTAAGCAACCGCGTGGTCAAGGAAGCCTGATGGTCGCCCGCCACGATCTCGCCACCGATCCGCGCCTGCAGGAAGAACTCCTGCAGGCGCGGCGGGGAACCGCCTTCTTTGCCCGGAAGCTCAATGAACTTGCCGACTCAGAGCTCGACGGCGCGTCGCTGCTGGGCGGCTGGTCCCGCCGCCACGTTGTAGCACATGTGGGCTACAACGCCCGTGCGATCGCCCGGCTCGTGGAATGGGCCGCCAGCAGTGTGGAAACACCGATGTATGCCTCGCCCGAGGCCCGCAACCAGGAAATAAACTTCGGTGCCACGCTTTCCCCGATCGCGTTGCGGAACCTCTTCGACCACTCCGCAGTGCACTTGTCCGTCGAATGGCGCGACCTCCCGGACGCGAACTGGTCCCACGAAGTCCGCACCGCCCAAGGCCGCACCGTGCCAGCATCCGAAACAGTGTGGATGCGCACCCGCGAAGTGTGGGTCCACGCCGTGGACTTGGATAACGGCGCCACCTTCAACGACATCCCGGCATCGGTCCTCGAACGTCTGCTCAAAGACATCACCAGCGCCTGGAAAATCCGCGGCACCGACACCGGACTTCTCATCAAGGTCAACGCCACTGCCGGGAACGGCACTGGCCTGACGTTCGGCGACACCATCGCTGCAGACCCGACGATCATCACCGGTCCCCTTCCCGCCGTCGTCGAATGGGCCGCAGGCCGCGGCAACGGCGGCATCACAGCCGCCGGACCTGGCGCCCCAACGCAGGAAGTGCCGGCCGCGCCGGCATGGATCTAGCTACGACGCAGCAGGTGGAGTTGGCGGCGCCGTAGTCGAGCGGATCACCAGGCGGGGATTCACGATCTGGTCCTCGTTGCCTGCTTCACTTTCCAACTGCTGGAGCAGCGCGGACATGCAACGGCGGCCGAGTTCTTCAAAGTCCTGCTTGATGGTTGTCAGCGGCGGCAGGAAGAACGCAGCTTCAGGTTGATCGTCATAACCCACCACACTGATGTCTTCAGGGACCCGCAACCCGGCTTCCTGGAGGGCGCGAAGGACTCCCACAGCCATTTGGTCGTTCGCGATAAAGACAGCAGTGACAGTTGGCTGATCCTCGAGCTTGCGCTGTTCAATGAGCGCCAGGCCTGCTTCATATCCCGAGGCGGCATCCCATCCCCCTTGGAGAAGAACGTGGGCCTCCAAGCCCGCGTTGCCGAGTGCCTCCTGCCATCCCTTGATGCGCTCAGCCGCGTCAATCCAGTGCGTCGGACCGGAAATGTGTCCGATGTGTCGGTGTCCGAGCCCGATGAGATGTTCCACCGCCAACCGCGCCCCCAAACGCTGGTTCAGTGAAGCACCCATCAGTTCGTTCCCTGTTCCGGCGCCCACGGCCACCATGGGAAACGGGACGATGACGTCACGGAGGGCGGCCAGGACATCCGGATGGGGCACGAGGATGACCACGCCCTCCACTGACTCGTTGCGGAAATGGGCGATGGCGTCGTTGATGCTGTCGCCTGTTACTTCGCGGAGGTTGGCGATACTGACGAAGTAGCCCGCTTCCCGGCCCGCCTGTTCGACTCCCAGCAAAGTATTGGCAGGTCCGTACTGGCCGGTTTCGCAGGCAAGCACGCCTATGGTCCGGGACCGCCGCGTCACCAAGCTGCGTGCGGCCGTGTTGCGCCTGTATCCAAGGCTCGCGATAGCCGATTCCACGCGTTCCTTGGTTTTGCTGCTGACATTGGGGTGGTTGTTCAGGACGCGGGAAACAGTCTGGTGCGAGACCCCGGCCAACTTGGCTACATCCCCCATGACGGGTGGCCTGCTCGGTGTTGCCCCGGGAGACATCCGCACCTCACTTTATGGATTCGTATGGCGGGCTTGGACAGGATTGGCCCGCATCCGGCTCTTCACTCTGAGCAGGACAGCTCAGCTCGAGCAGGATGCAGGCCAATCCAGGGATTCTTGCTACTTGGCGTCTACCCGCACAGGTTCAGTCTTGGCAGGTTTGGTAGCTTCGGTTGCCGGAGGCGTGGTCTTCCACTTGAAGCGGCGGCTGATTGATGATCCTCCACCAGCACCTGTCCGGTTCTTGTTGAAGATGTCGAAGCCAACTGCAAGGAGGAGAACCAGGCCCTTGATGAGCTGCTGGTAGTCGGTTCCCAGACCCAGGATGGACATACCGTTGTTCAGGACGCCCATGATGAGGCCACCGATCATTGCTCCCGCAACGGTACCGATGCCGCCTTGGACGGCCGCGCCACCGATGAAGGCGGCAGCAATGGAGTCCAGTTCAAAGCCCGTACCGCCAGCAGGCTGGGCAGAGTTCAGTCGGGCTGTGAACACCAAACCAGCCAACGCGGCGAGGACGCCCATGTTGACGAACAACCGGAAGGTTACCTTCTTGGTCTTGATGCCGGAGAGCTCTGCTGCATGCAGGTTGCCACCAATGGCGTAAGTGTGGCGCCCGAAGATGCTGTTGTTCATCAATGCCGAGTACAGGATCACCAGGACTGCCAGCACGATCAGCACGATCGGCGTTCCACGGTAGCTGGCCAGGAGGAAGGTGATGATGAGCATCAGCACGGCGATGAAGCCGTTCTTGACGGCAAACCATGCCATCGGCTCGTTTTCAAGGTTGAACTTGCGCCGGACCCGGCGCTCCTTGATGGCTTGGAAGAGAATGGCTGCGGTGCCGCCAACGCCCAGGATGACGGTCAGCCATTCCAGTACGGAGGTGCCTCCGGAGATATCGGGGAGGAAACCTCCACCGAGCGCGCGCAACTCGTTGGGGAACGGGGTGATCTGCTGGTTCTTCAGGGTGATGAGCGTCAGGCCGCGGAAGATGAGCATGCCGGCCAGGGTGACGATGAAGGCCGGGATGCCCACATAGGCAATCCAGTAGCCCTGCCATGCACCCACCAAGGCACCTACCAGGAGGCAAGCCGGGATGGCCAGCCACCACGCCCAGCCCCAGTGCACGATCATCACGCCGGCAACAGCCCCGATGAACCCGGCGATGGATCCGACAGAGAGGTCGATGTGGCCGGCGATGATGACCATCACCATGCCAATGGCGAGGATCAGGATGTAGCTGTTCTGGACCACCAGGTTGCTGACGTTCTGCGGTTCAAGCAGGATGCCGTTCGTCAGGACCTGGAAGAGGATAACGATCAGGATCAGGGCGACGAAGATGCCAACCTGGCGGAGGCGGCTTGTGAGGAAGCCAAGGGATTCTCGTAGGGCGGACATGTTGGCTATTCCTTCTCTTGAGTCATGAAGTGCATGAGGGTTTCCTGGGTGGCCTCGGCGATGGGGACCTCGCCGGTGATGTGCCCTGCGGACAGCGTGTAGATCCTGTCACAAATGCCCAGGAGCTCAGGCAGCTCCGAGGAGATCACGATCACGGCTTTCCCGGCGGCTGCGAGTTCATTGATGATCGTGTAGATCTCGAACTTGGCGCCGACGTCGATGCCCCGGGTTGGTTCGTCCAGGATCAGCACGTCCGGATCCGAGAACATCCACTTGCTCAGCACGACTTTCTGCTGGTTACCGCCGGAGAGCTTGCCGGTGATGGCTGCCACGGACGGCGCCTTGATGTTCATGCTCTTGCGGTAATGGTTGGCGACGGTGGTCTCTTTGTTGCCATCAACCCAGCCACGTTTGGCCAGCTTGTTCAGCGCCGCCATGGAGATATTCCGTTTGATGTCCTCGATCAGGTTCAGGCCATAATGCTTGCGGTCCTCGGTGGCGTAGGCAATGCCATGATCGATCGCGTCGGAAACGGTGGAAGTGTTGATCTCTTCGCCGTACTTGTAGACCTTGCCCGAAACGGCGCGTCCGTACGTCCGGCCGAAAACGCTCATGGCCAGCTCGGTGCGGCCCGCGCCCATAAGGCCGGCCAAGCCCACCACTTCGCCCTTGCGGACATTCAGGTTGGCGTTGTGCACCACGATGCGGCTGTGGTCCTGGGGATGCTGGACCGTCCAGTCTTCAATGCGGAGGACTTCCTCGCCGATATTTGGAGTCCGGTCCGGATAGAGGCTTTCAAGATCACGTCCCACCATGCCGCGGATGATGCGTTCCTGGGTGATCTGGCCCTGGTCCAGGCGCAGCGTCTCAATGGACTTGCCGTCACGGATAATGGTGACGGCGTCAGCCACCTTGCGGATCTCGTTGAGTTTGTGGCTGATGATGATGCTGGTGACGCCCTGGCCCTTGAGGTGCAGGATGAGGTCCAGCAGGTGGTCCGAGTCTTCATCGTTCAGTGCAGCCGTGGGCTCATCCAGGATGAGCAGCTTCACCTCTTTGGAGAGCGCCTTGGCAATCTCCACGAGCTGCTGCTTGCCAACACTGATGTGCTGGATGGGTGTGACGGGGTTTTCGCTCAGACCTACACGGGCAAGCAGCTTGGCGGCTTCGAGGTTGGTTTTCCGCCAATCCACCCAGCCGTTGTTTGCCAACTCGTTGCCGAGGTAAATGTTCTCAGCGATGGAAAGGTACGGGCTAAGAGCCAGCTCCTGGTGGATGATCACGATCCCGCGCTTCTCACTGTCCGAGATACTGTTGAATTCGCAGGGTTCGTTCTCAAAAAGGATGTCGCCGTCAAAGGAGTTGTGCGGGTAGACCCCGGACAACACCTTCATGAGAGTGGATTTCCCGGCGCCGTTCTCTCCACAGATGGCGTGGACTTCGCCGCGGTTTACATCCAGGGTGACATCCTGAAGGGCCTTGACCCCGGGGAAGGTCTTGGTTATTCCTCGCATTTGAAGAATGGGTACGTTCATCGTCAATTCCCACTGACTGGTTGGAACTTGGCCTGGCCGGGGATTCGGCCGGCTCCTGGTGGGTTGTGGCCCCGCCCCGCTTGGCAGCGCTCTGGTGGCGCTTTAGCAGCGCTTGGCAGCGCTCTGGCAGCGGGACCACAACCCGAAGGAAGTGCTTACTTGACGTCGGATTCCTTGTAGTAGCCCGAGTCGATGAGTTCCTTCTTGTAGTTGTCCTTGGTGATGATGACGGACTTCAGGAGGAAGGCCGGAACAACCTTGACCTTGTTGTTGTAGGTCTTGGTGTCGTTCGTTTCCGGCTCGTTGCCCTTGAGCACGGCGTCAACCATCTTCACGGCCTGAGCTCCGAGCTGGCGGGTGTCCTTGAAGATCGTGGAGTACTGCTCGCCGGCGATGATGGACTTCACGGAGCCCTTTTCGGCGTCCTGGCCGGTAACTACCGGCAGCTTTCCGGTGGAGTAGCCACCCGTGCTGGTCAGGGCCGAGATGATGCCGATGGACAGGCCGTCATACGGGGAGAGCACACCGTCCAGCTTGGTGCCGGAGCTGTAAGCCGAGGTCAGGATGTCTTCCATGCGCTTCTGGGCAACGGGTGCCTGCCAGCGCAGGATGGCTGCCTGCTCGAACTTGGTCTGGCCGCTGGGAACCTTCAAGGTGCCTGCATCCAGGTACGGCTTGAGGGTGTCCATGGCGCCAGTCCAGAAGAAGTTGGCGTTGTTGTCATCCGGGCTTCCGGCGAAGAGCTCCACGTTGAACGGGCCCTTGCCTTCAACCTTCTTGCCACTTGCGTCCACCAGGCCAAGGCCGGTGAGCAGTGACGTAGCCTGCTGGACACCTACGGTGTAGTTGTCGAAGGTGGTGTAGTAGTCAACGTTCGGTGTTCCGTTGATGAGGCGGTCGTAGGCGATGACCTTAACGTTCTGTTCCTTGGCCTTGGCCAGGACGTCGGTCAGCGTGGTGCCGTCAATTGCTGCGATGATCAGTGCCTTGGCGCCCTTGGTCAGCATGTTCTCGATCTGGGAGACCTGCGTAGGGATGTCATCGTTGGCGAACTGAAGGTCAGTCTTGTAACCAAGGTCCTTCAAGGATTTCTCAACGTTGGCGCCATCGGCAATCCAACGCTCGGACGTCTGGGTCGGCATCGAAATGCCTACCAGCGAATCGCTGGGCTTGGCGGTGCTGCTGGATTCTGCAGCTCCTCCACGGCTCCCGCAGCCCGTGGCTCCCACGGTCAAGGTAAGGACAACCGCTACGGCGCCCAGGAGTTTCTTTAATCTCACGATGCTCTCCTTCCGCGGCAGCTTTGCCGCGAACTCTGATGCAGCCGGAGCATCTGCGCGTCCGGCACGGTGAAGCTGGGTTGGCCTGTGTGCTGGGGGCGGCACATGCCACTTCAAGGTGATACGACTGCCATTGTGAACGCTAACAATACCGTCGGTCAAGTGGATTGGATCACAATTTGGTTATAACGCTACTCGGCAGTAATCCCTGCGGGAAATTCTTGACTTGAATCGTTGTTAGCGTTCACAATTGGCGCGCGTTCGCGTTCCCTGGGAAAGGAAGAGCCCGGCACCGCCTTGTGGGCAGTGCCGGGCTTCCAGTGCTCCACCGTGATGGCGTGGTGGAGCACGACCCCGCCGAAAGTGGGGAGCTAGAGCCGGGTGTCGAACGAATCGCAGAAGACGTTCTCGTTGAACGTCCCCTGGAACTCGGACTTACCTTGGATTTTCAGGATGGTGGCACGGATGGCCTCGCGCGTTCCTGCGTGAGCGTGAATGGCGGTCTTGACCATGGGTACATCGATCAGATGGTTCGGCTGGTTCAGGGAAACAAAGACAGTGGGAACTTCCGTGGCGTACCAAGGAATTTCAGCAGCCATGGGCGAGGACCACTTGATCCGTATTGCCGCCTCCTGCGCGAAGCCCTTGACGTTGGCAAACACGAATGCGGCGTCGTACTTCTCCGCGTAGTCGCCCGTTGCTTCCTCGGCGAGCACCCTCATGAAGTTCATGCCGGGCTCCCCCGCAGCTTCACGCTGCTCCGCTGTTTTGAAGACATGCACTTCAAAACCCGCGGATTCCAGTTCCTCCTTGACCGTGTCCAAATAAGCCAGCGGATCTGCGCGGGTAAAGTCCGCCCCGCCCGAAATGCCATAGAGCCGGATGCGTTTGTGCGTCCCAGGCGTGATGGGCAGGTTCCGGGCTGTGTCCTTGACAAGCGTGACGGTCTTGTCCGCAACGTCTGCGGCAATTGCACGGTGCGCGTCGCTGCCGATGACGGCCAATGCTTCTGCGGACGGCACCAGCCTCTCACGCTCAATCCGGTGCAATCCCAGCGTTGCCTTCAACCCCAGGATCCTGCGCAACGCATCGTGGAGGCGGGCCTCCGTGATGACACCGGATTTGTAGCCGTCCACCATGTATTGGAAGTCCTCGTCGGGATTGCGGAAGAAGAGGAACATGTCGCAGCCGGCTGCGATGGTGGCAGGCACCAAATCGCACCGCTTCATTGCCTGCGTCAAACCGACCATGAGCGAAGCGTCCGTGAGCACCAGCCCGTTGAAGCCGAGCTCACCTCGCAGCAGGTCCTGCAACAGTTCAGGAGCGAGTGTCGCCGGCAACACCTCAGAGTCCGACAGCCCGGGACGGAAATGTCTGGAGACCTCGGGAGCACCGATGTGCCCTACCATGATCGACTGCACGCCGTGCCCGATCATTTCGCGGTACACGTGCCCGTACGTCTTGTTCCACTCGTCATAGTCGAGCGTGTTGTAAGACGTGACCACATGCTGGTCACGCTCATCAACGCCGTCGCCCGGGAAATGCTTCACGGCGCAAACAGTTTGCGACTCGCTGATTCCGTCGAAGTACTCCTTGGCACGCTCCACCACAATCTCCGGCGTATTGCCGAACGCCCGGGTGGAGATGACCGTGTTCCGCCAGTTGCAGTGGATGTCCACGATCGGCGCGAACGCCCAGTTACAGCCCAGCGCAGCCGTTTCGACGCCGGCAACCTGGCCCATTTGCCGGGCGATTGCCTTGTCCGGGTGTGAACCAGCCTGCAGGTGCGTGGCCACGAACGTGCCGTCGTCGCAACTGCCCGCTCCGCCCATCTCCGGGTTGGAAGCGATGAGCAGCGGGATGCGGGTTTTGGACTGCGCGTAACGGATGTGTTCCTGGACAGCCGCCGAGGGACCCGGCCGGTAGCGCATGCCGCCCACATGGAATTTCTCCAGCACGCTGTCGAGGTACTCCGGGGAGTAATCGTTGTTGTGGTTGATGAACAGCTGCCCGATCTTCTCCTCGAGGGTCATTGAGCCGATCGTGTTCTCCACCCATGCGACAGCTGCGTCATCAAGATGGAAGGGAGCAGCTTTGAGGTCCACCAGGAATGGCCTGGACGGCGCTTCAGCATGTCCACTCAAAGCCAGGGTCACTTCATCCACGATCTCCTCCACGGATAAGGCGATATCCAGGACTATTCCCGCTTCGTCGTCCTGCAAGGGCTCCAAAGTAGCTAATTGTGAATCAAGGAGCGAGGCTGGCATGAAGTGTCCGGGTCGGGCGTTCATGCGTTCATTCAGCAACTCGCGCGTGCCATACAGGTGCACGAACACCACGGATGGATCGCCGCTGCGGATGATGTCCCGGTAGGAGCGCTTGAGGGCGCTGCAGGCAATAACAAGAGCAGAGTTCGACGCCGTGAATCGCCTGCCGATTCCGGCCAACCAGGGTGCCCGGTCGTCGTCGTTCAGCGGAGTGCCCGAGGCCATCTTGTCGATGTTTGATTGCGGGTGCAGCGAATCGCCGTCTAGGAATTCAGCTCCGAGGCGTTCAGCGAGGGCGGCACCTACGGTGCTTTTGCCGCAGCCGGCCACGCCCATCACCACGATGTGGTGCCGGGCGTCGCCTGCCGAAGGAACCGGCTTACCAGTCATGGACCGTGCCGTCCACGAGGCGGTTGTACGGCAGGTATGCCTGCTGGTACGGGAACGCAGCGGCCGCTTCCTCGTTGAACTCGACGCCGATGCCGGGCTCGTCCCCGGGGTGCAGGTAACCGTCTTTGAATGTCATGGACTGCTGGAAGACCTCGTTGGTTTTGTCCGAGTGCTGCATGTATTCCTGGATGCCGTAGTTGTGGATGGCCAGGCCAACATGCAGCTGGGCGGCGAAGCCCACCGGGGAGATGTCCGTGGGGCCGTGGAAGCCGGACTTGATCTGGTACTGCGCGGCGAAATCCATGACCTTCTTCAGCGGGGAGATACCGCCAAAGTGTGTGGAGGCCGCGCGGACGTAGTCGATCAACTGTTCCTTGATGAGGGTCTGGTAGTCCCACACGGTATTGAAGATTTCACCGATGGCCAGCGGCGTTGTGGTGTGCTGGCGGACAAGGCGCAGCCCCTCCTGGTTCTCGGCCGGGGTGCAGTCCTCCAACCAGAACAGGTCGTACGGTTCCAGTGCCTTGCCCAGCTTGGCCGCCTGGATGGGCGTCATCCGGTGGTGGCCATCGTGGAGCAACGGAATTTCCGGGCCGAACTCATTCCGCACGGCTTCGAAAACCGTCGGCAAGTGACGCAGGTACGCGCGGGTGTCCCAATCCTCCTCCAACGGGAAGTTCCCGCGGCCGGCCGGCTCGTAGTCGTAACGCTCGCCAGACGCCTGGGCCTGGGCGGCCACACCGTACACAGCCTTGATGCCCGGGACCGCGGTCTGAATTCGGATGGACTTGTAACCGAGTTCCAGGTGCTCACGGACCGAGTCGAAAAGCGAGGGAATGTCCGAACCCGAGGCATGCCCGTAGGCGCGCAGCCCGTTCCGGGACGCGCCACCCAGCAACTGGTAGACGGGCATGCCGGCCACCTTGCCCTTGATGTCCCACAACGCCATGTCCACGGCGGCAATCGCGGCCATGGTCACCGGGCCCCGGCGCCAGTACGAGCTGCGGTACAGGAACTGCCACGTGTCCTCGATCCGGTGCGGATCCTTCCCGATCAACAGCTGCGCAACATGCTCCTTGAGATAGGCGGCGACGGCGAGTTCCCGGCCGTTCAGCGTCGCGTCACCAATGCCCGTCACCCCGTCTTCGGTGGTGATGCGCAGGGTGACGAAGTTCCGGGAGGGGCTGGTCACGAAGACTTCAGCGGCAATGATTTTCACAGCTTTTCCTTTCGGGATTGGGCTGGGTTGAAGGGTTCCTTCTCGCCTCAATGCGATATTCACCACAAATACTGAATACGAGTCTAGAATTGTTTGCCATTTTTGGCAATCGGTTGCCAGCGCGACAACCGCGCGAGCCTAGGAAAAGGGAAGCCTAGGCTGCAGTTCCTGTCCCGGCACGGTGAGTGGCCCAAACCGAGGTCAACTCCTGGATCAGCTCCACGACTCCTGGCTCACCGGCAAGGTCTGGATCCAAAAGCCGCAGCAACGCCGCAACCCGGGCACGTCCGGAGAGTTCATTCGCAGCCGCAATGCCTGAAGCCCTGGGATCCTGAAGCTCAGGATTCACCGCGATGTAGGCAGACCACACCGCGATCATTCTCGCCGCAGCAGTGCCGCTTCGCCCGGCAGCGCGCTCCGCACGGAGAACCGGCAGTGCACGCATCCGGAGCTTGGTGCTGCCGTCCACGGCAATCTGGGCCAGATGATGTGCGATCCGGGAGTTTCCAAAACGTTCAAGCAAAGCGGTCCGGTATTCAGGGATACGGAGTTCCCCCCCGGGAAGGTGCCTGGCGGCTTCGTCCCAGAATTCCCCTACCACTTCGCGGCATACCGCATCGCCCAGGGCCTGGGCCACTGTGGTGTGGCCGCGCAACTGCCCTGCGTAAGCCAGGATGGAATGCGCGCCATTGAGGAGCCAAAGTTTGCGGTTTTCGTAGGGTTCGATGTCATCCACGAAGACCGCTCCAGCGTCTTCCCAACGTGGACGCCCGAGGGGGAAATGGCCGCTCAGCACCCAGTTGCGGAACGGTTCAGTGACCACCGGGGCTTCGTCCCGGTACCCGCACTGCTCACCGACCAGGGCAACATCGTCAGCCGTAGTGCGGGGCGTGATGCGGTCCACCGATGTGCTGACAAAGCTGACGTTGTTGTCGATCCAGGCGGCGAGTCCGGGGTCGAAGCCCAGGGCGATTTCCGCTACGCCCGCACGGGCCACGTTTCCATTGTCAGAGAGGTTGTCGCAGGAAACCACAGCGAGGGGTCCGGCGTCGGCCTCCCTGCGGGCGGCGAGGCCAAGGACCAAGCGGCCCAACGGCGTCGTGGGTTGCTCCCCCGCGACCAACCGCGGCAGGTCATCCGCGCTGTGTGCGTAGGCTGCTTCCGTGATGGTCAGTGTTATCACCGCTGTTTGCGGTGCTGAGACCAGTTCGACCAATCGTTCAATGTTGGCGCCGTCGATGGCTTCTACAACGCTGCCTACAACCTCAAAGGAATCCCCTGCATCGGATCGTTCCACCAACGTAAAGAGACCGTCCTGGGCCGCAAGGACCTTGGCGGCATCCGGACGACGCCCCGTGAACGAGGCGATGCCCCAGTCCCCTGCGTCGCCGGCATGCTGTGTGTACCAGGCCTGGTGCGAACGGTGAAAGGCCCCGAGTCCCAGGTGCACAATGCGCACGGGAGCCTTTTCAACCGCTTTGACCTCACGGTTCAATCGCCGGAGCCCATCGACGCTCATAGTTTGAACACCCTGCGTGGCGAGGAATCGACGACGTCGAGAATCAGCTCGTGTGCGCGGGCTTCAGTCACACGGTGCTCGGCTACAAGGCGCGCGAGGAAGGAAGCTTCAATCCTGCGGGAGGCGTCGTGCCGTGCGGGAATGGAGCAGAACGCGCGGGTGTCATCGATGAAGCCGGAGGACCGCGAGAAACCTGCGGTTTCCGTAACTGCGGAGCGGAAGCGCAACATGGCATCCGGAGCATCGAGGAACCACCACGGCGCACCGATGAAAACAGACGGATAGAAACCGGCCAACGGCGCGAGTTCACGGGAAAAAACGGTCTCATCGAGGGTGAAGAGCACCAAGTGGAAATCCTTGGCCGTGCCAAAGTCCTGCAGCAACGGACGGATGGCCTCGGTGTAGTTCACCGCGAACGGAATATCGTGGCCGGTGTCCGCACCAAAGGACTCGAACGTGGGGCCATGGTGATTCCGGTACGAGCCAGGGTGGATGGTCATGACCAATCCGTCGGCCACTGACATGCGTGCCATCTGGTACATCATGTGGGCCTCGAACGCATCACGATCCTGGGCTGTAGCCTTGCCGGCACGGGCACGTTCAAAGAGTGCTTCAGCTTCTGCGGTTTGCAGTTTGAGCGTGGCAGGCGTGCGCACGCCGTGATCCGCCGAAACTGCGCCATGCTCAACAAAGTAGCGACGCCGGTTTTCCAGGGCCGCGATGTAGCCTGCATAGCCCGTTGCGCCGTCGGCGGCAGTTTCGATCAGACGATCAACGTTGGCGTTCCAGCTGGGATGCGCCACATTCAGATAAGCATCCGGTCGGAACGTGGGAAGCACCCGGCCGTTGAAGCTGGGGTCATTGGTGAGGGCCTTGTGGCTGGCAAGGTTGTCCAGAGGATCATCCGTGGTGGCCAGGACCTCAATGTTGAAGTCCTTGAAGAGCTGGCGAGGACGGAAGTCCGGCTCTACCAGCTTGGCCGCGATCGCGTCATAGCTGGCGTCAGCCGGCATCTCACTGAGGTCTGCGCCGAGTTTGAACACTTCGTGGAATTGGGTGCGCAGCCAGTACCCGGAGGCAGTGCCCTCGAACAGCGGCCAGGCCTGGACGAACTGCCTCCAAATCTCCCGTGAATCAGGCGCGGACGCTGTACCTGTGAGCAACTGATCCATCGGAACACCGTTGGCGTGGATCAGGCGTGTGACGTAGTGGTCCGGGCTGACCAGGAGCGCTGCAGGGTCAGGGAAGGGCGTGTTCTGTTCAAGGACAGCGGCGTCAACGTGGCCGTGCGGAGAAATGATGGGCAGGTCCTGGACGCGCTCCAGCAAGGAGCGCGCGATGCTGCGCGTGCCGGGATCTGCGGGCAGAAGCCTGTCAGGGTGTGCTGCGATGGACTGTGACATAGGTCAATCTTGCGGTTCACCTTGCCATCTTGTCAACCGGTTGCCAAAAATTGCCAACTCGTTGCAACAATCATTTGCCTAAACACTGGGGACTAGCTCAGCAGCCTTCCACTGGAGCCACGCACAACGAGCTCGGTCTCCACGCTCACAGCTTCGCTGGGGGCATCGTGGCCTTGCAGCATGTCCAACAGGATGGTCACGGCACGCGTGCCGCATTCCCCCAGGGGTGAACGCACGGTCGTCAGTGCGGGGGTGGTGAAGTCTGCGCCGAAAATGTCATCGAAGCCAACGATGCTGATTTGGTCCGGAACGCGCATGCCGCCAGCCTGCAATTCCTGCATCAAGCCGATGGCCAGGAGGTCGTTGTAAGTGATGACGGCTGTAGCTCCACTTTCCAGGACGTCGCGCGCAACTTGCCTGCCGCCGTCGACGGTTGGTTTGGACGATTCCAAACGCAGGGCACCCAGCTTTGACCACTCGCAGGCAGCTTTGACGCCCTCCCACCGGCGGCCTGTCATCCAGGACTGGGCAGGCCCCGCGACGTAGGCAAGATTGGTGTGCCCATTGGCTGCCAAGCTGCGCACGGCCTCGCTGATGCCCTTGTTCACATCCGGAACGACGCACGGGACGCCGTCGATCTTGCGGTTAATGACCACCACAGGCTTGTCCGCCGAAAGGGCCCGGATGTGGTCGTCGTCCATGCGGGGACTCGCCAGGATCAGTCCGTCGACCGTGCTCAACAGGCGACGCGCCGCGGTGACTTCGGTCTCTGGCGACTCAGCGGATTCCGCCAGGACCAGCGTGTAATCGCGGGCCGATCCGCTGGTTTCGGCACCGCGGATGATGTCGAAAAAGGTGGGATTGGTAATGTCCGCGACAATCAAACCCATTGTCTGCGTGCGGCCAGTGGGGAGCGCGCGGGCGAACGGGTTCACCTGGTAGTTCAGTTGCGCAGCCGCGTCCTCGATAATTTTCTGTGTCTTGGCACTGACCCTGCCCGGCTTGCTGAGGGCACGCGACACCGTCGACGGGTTCACGCCCGCGAGCTTGGCGATGTCGTAGATCGTAGCGGAGGACTTTTCCCCCCGGCCACGCTTAGTGGGTGCAGTTGCTGCGGTGCTCGTCACGTCAGTCACCGCTTCATCCTAGACCGCTTGGCAACAAAAACGGCCGGTTGCCATCGAGGAATGCCAAAAACCCGGTGGAATGTGAGAGAGGAACGTCAAAAACCCAGTGGGATGTGAGAGAGGAACGCTAAAAAGCCGGTGGGATGTGAGAGAGGAACGCCAAAAAGCCGTCGGGATGTGAGAGAGGAACAGTCTGGATACTCCCTCACATCCCGGCGAGCCTCTACCGGCGCTCTACCGCGCTCTAGCGGCGCTCGGGGAACTTGCCCTCTTCCGCGATGCGCTTGTTGAGCTCCTGCAGGAATTCATCCTCGTCAAAGTCCAGCGAAACTTCCTTGCCGGTCCAGCTGGAGAGGTGGATGGCGTTGGCCAGGCGGACGCCGTTGATACCGTCCGAGCCCGGAGCAAGCAGAGGAGTGCCGTCAAGGATGTTGGCCGCAAAGTTCTCCAGGACACCGGCGTGCTGGCCGCCCCACGCAGACTCGAACTCGATCACCTCGCTGCTGTACAACTCGTCGCGGTTCAACTGACCCATAAAGAGCTTGCGCACGCCTTCCGTATCCATCGAATCACTGATTTCCCGCTCCGGCTTGACCAGCCGGGTGACTGTGGCCACCTTGCTGTCCTCCACCACGATCTTGCCCTGGTCACCGAGGATTTCGAATCTGTCGGTTCCCACGATGTCGTGGGTGGCCGTCACGAAAACGCCCGTGGCGCCGTCGCCATAGTCCACAACTGCGGTGACTTCATCCTCGACCGCGATATCGCGGCGGAAGCCATACGCCACCTTGGAGTAGACAGATTGGGGGACGCCACAGATCCACTGCCAGAGATCCAGCTGGTGCGGTGCCTGGTTGACCAGAACGCCACCACCTTCGCCTCCCCAAGTAGCCCGCCATTCGCTGGAGTTGTAGTAACCCTGCGGCCGCCACCAGTTGGTGATGATCCAGTTGGAGCGGCGGATCTTGCCGATCTCGCCGCCGTCGACGATTTCCTTGAGCTTCTTGTAGAGCGGGTTGTTGCGCTGGTTGAACATGATGCCGAAGGAGAGCTCAGGCTTGGAAGCGGCGAACTCGTTGAGTTCCTTGACCTGCTTGGTGTAGACCCCGGCTGGCTTCTCCACCAGCGCATGAATGTCGCGCTTGAGTGATTCGATGCCCATCTCGGGGTGCAGGAAGTGCGGCACGCAGGTGATGACAGCATCAACGGCACCGCTTTCCAGCAGCGCAATGTAGTCGTCATAGAACGGGACGTTCGGGTACTGGGAGGCGGCAAGTTCCTTCTTGGCAGGATCGACATCGCAAATGGCGCCGATCTCCATGTTCGGGACCAAGCCGTCCGTGATGAACTTGGCGTAGGCGCCGCCTTGCTGGCCCAGGCCGATGATGCCGAGGCGTACTTTCTTGCTCATGAATGCAATCTCCTGTGTTGAAATCTAGAAAAGGTCGGCGTGGCCCATGGCCACCAGGTTGTCGTACGAGGTCTGGAGTGCGTCCCAGACGCTCCGGCCGTACAGTTCGTCCTGCTCCACAAGCAGATATTGGGCACCAGCGGCCAGGGCGGCAGGAATGATGGATGGGAAGTCCAGGTTGCCTTCGCCCACTTCAGCGAACTGCACCACATTCCGGAACTCCGCCATGAATCCGGGAAAGTCGCCCTTCTCCAGGAGCCCGAAGGACGATTCCGGCATCTGACCGATCCTGTAGTCCTTGAGGTGCACCATGGCAGTCTTGCCGGCGTACTTTTGGAGGGTGCGCACAGGGTCCAGGCCTCCGCGCTGCACCCAGTGGACGTCAATCTCCATACCCATGGCCGGGGAGTTCCCGGCGATGACGTCCAGCATGTACCTGCCATCAAACTTGGCGAACTCAATGTGGTGGTTGTGATAGTAAAGGCTGATGCCCTGTTCCTGGAGCCGTTCGGCATAACCGTTTGCTTGTTTGGCGAATTCCACCACCGAATCCAGGGATTTCATCGCTCCGAACGGAAGCATGCCGATGCGCAGCAGCGAGGTATCCAGGCGCTTGGCATCGTCCACGATCTTGTCGAAGTTCTCTGCCAGTGACTCCACCGGCATGCCCTTGCGGCCTTCAATATTGACTGAAAGCGCGGCGATATCCATACCCAGCTCCGTGCGGGACCGGTCCAGCTCGCCCACATTCTCCGGAGTCATCGGGATCTGGGAAATCTCGACGGCGTTATAGCCGATCGCACTGACCTTGCGGAGCGTTTCGAATGCTCCGACGTCAGCAAAACTGTCCTTCAGCATCATGGCTTGGACGCCTATTGTGGCCACTTTTTCCTCCGGGGTTTCCGGGCCCTTCCGGACCCTGGATGTGTCATGGGATGCCGGGCTGTTCAGGCCACGGCACCTTGCTGTTCGATTTGGCTAAGTTGGTTTGCGAGCAGCCGGTGGCGGTCTGCCCGGCGCTGTTCCTGGCGGTCAGGATCCGGCACGGGCGAGGCGAGCAACAGTCGCTGGGTGTAGGGGTGTTCAGGATCGCGGGTGACCACCTCGGCGGGGCCTTGCTCCACGATTTCACCGTGGTACATGACGGCCACGCGGTGGCTGATGTGCCGCACGACGTCGAGGTCGTGGGACACGAACAGGTAGGAAACCCCGGTGTCCCTTTGGATCTGCAGGAAGAGGTCCAGCACCCGGGCCTGGGTGGAGAGGTCCAATGCGCTGACCGGTTCGTCGCAGACAATGAGTTTGGGTGACAGTGCCAACGCCCGCGCAATTGCAACACGCTGGCGCTGGCCGCCGCTGAACTCACGCGGTAGCCGGTGGATCGCGTCCGAGGGCAGGCCCACCTGGTCCAGCAGTTCCTTGACGCGCCTCTTGGCCGCTGCAGGTTCCATGCCCTGAACGCCCAGCGGTTCAGCCAGGATGTCTCCAATTTCCAGCGCCGGGTTCAGCGAAGTGTAGGGGTCCTGGAACACCACCTGAAGGTCCCGGCTCAGTGTCCGGCGTTCCTTGCGCGAGGCGTTGCTGATGTCGTTGCCTTCGAAAATCACCTTTCCGGACGTGACGGGTGCGAGGCCCAGAACAGCCCTGCCCAAGGTGGTCTTGCCCGATCCGGACTCCCCCACCAGGCCAAGGGTCTCGCCTTGGCCAATGCTGATGTTGATGTCCGTAAGGGCCCGGAAGGGCTTGGCCCTGAACCGCTTGCTGGGGTACTCCACCACGAGGTTGTCCACGGATAGTAGCGGGGAGCTTTGTACGGGGCTCATGCGACGGGCTCCTTGTCCTGTGATACAAGCATCGTCATGGGGGTCTTTCCTTCGAGCATGGATCCAAGAAGGGTCTGGGTGTATGGCTGTTTCGGGTTTCGGAGGATGTCCCGGACGGTTCCCTCTTCAACAAGCCGCCCGTTCTGCATGACAACAACACGGTCGCAGAGGTCGGCGACGACGCCGAAGTTGTGGGTCACAAGGATCACACCGATGTTCAGACGCTGCTGCAATTCGCGGAGCAGGTCCAGCACATCCGCCTGGACGGTGACGTCCAGCGCCGTGGTGGGTTCGTCAGCGATGACCAGGTCCGGTTCGCAGCTGATGGCACCGGCGATGAGCACGCGCTGGGCCATGCCACCGGAAACCTCGTGCGGGTAAGCGTTAAAGGTCAATTCCGGGTTGGCAATGCCGACGTCGGTGAGCAGTTTGAGCGCACGCTGGCGGGCTTCTGACTTCGAGATTCCCAAGACACGGACCATGGGGGTGACCAGCTGGTAGCCAATGGTGAAGGCCGGGTCCAGGTTGCTCATCGGTTCCTGCGGAATGTAGGAAATCCTCCTGCCGCGCAGCTTGGACAACCGCTCCTGGCTGACGCGGTCCTCGCCCGGGGCCACGGTGTAGCTACCGTCGAACTGGATGGAGCCGCCCACAATCCTGGCGTTGTCCGGGAGCAGGCCCAGGATGGAGAACGCGGTCTGGGACTTGCCCGAACCCGATTCGCCCACAATGCCCAGGATCTCGCCGCGGTCCACGTGGAACGAGACGTCGTCCACCACCTTCTTGATGGAACCATCAGCCTGCGGATATCCGACGCCGAGGTTGGTCACCTTGACCAGGTGATGCTCAGTCCCGGTCTCGACGGCGGCCACGGATTTGCGTGACTGGCGCGCCTTGGCGGGTTCCGCCGTCGTGCGTTCTGCAGCGTTGCGTTCGGCTTTGGCGACCTTCTTCTTGCGGTGCTTGATCTTTTCGCCGTCTTCCAGGGCATCGCGGATAGCGTTGCCAAGCAGGACGAGTCCACCGATGGTAAGTGCCATGGCAAGTGCCGGCCAGAGAAGCAGGGTTGGGGTGAGATAGACGTTCTTGAAGCCCTCCGAGAGCATGACGCCCCATGTTGCTTTGGTGGGATCACCAAGGCCCAGGAATTCAAGGCCGGACTGGATGGCAATGGCCACGCCCGCGATTGCTGCGGTCTGGATGATGATCGGTGCGCGGACCACGGAGAAGATATGGCGCGCGATGATGCTCAGGTCCGAAAGGCCGGAGACACGTGCGGCATCCACGTAGAGCTCGTTGCGGACCGACTGGACCGCGGTGCGTGTCAACCGGAAGTAGGACGGGCTGATGAGGACACCGAAGGCGATCATGGAAATCCACACGGATGGACCGAACGCCGCGCGGATGGTGAGCAGAACGATCAGGCCGGGCAGGCTCATGAGGATGCTGACCACCCAGTTGGAGACCGCTTCGAACTTGCCCGCGTAGTAGCCGGCGATCAGGCCTGCGGGAAGTCCGATGGCGATCGCCACGCCTGCGCACAGCAGGGCGGACAACAGGGTGAGCTGGGCGCCGAAGAGCAGGCGGCTCCAGGTATCGCGGCCTGCACTGTCAGTCCCCAGGATGTTCACGGAGTCCGCCGGTGCCAAGGTCTTGGTGATGTTCGCGAAGTTCTCCTCAAACGGAGCCAAAACCGGGGCGAAAATAGCCAGCAACGCGATGCTTCCCAGGATGACCAGCGAGGCGATACCCAGGGGGTTCCTGAGGAGGCGGCGCATCATTCCGGAACGCACCACGGTACCGCTTTGTCCATCGGGGGCCTTCGCTGCCACACCCATGGAGTCGGGACTTGCGGAAATTGCCGCTGAATCTACGGAATCGCTCATGACACACGTACTTTCGGGTTGAGCCAACCATTGAGAATGTCCACCAGGAGGTTCACCACGATGACCACCACCACGGTGTACATCACCACTCCCATGACTACGGGAAGATCGGACTGGCCTGTTGCGGTAACTGCGAGGGGACCCATTCCTGGAAGGGCGAAGATCTGCTCGATGATCACCACGCCTCCCAGCATGCCGATCAGTTGCAGGCTCAATACTGTGAGGCCTGCCGGAGCGGCGCTGCGGAGCACGTGCTTGAACAGGATTTCACGCTCGCCAATGCCACGGCTGCGCAAAGTCCGGACGTAGTCACGCTCGAGCTGCTTGATCACGGCACTGCGGATTTGCTGTGCCCCGCCGGTCACTCCATTGATGAGCAGGGCGATGACCGGAAGGGTCATGGAGTACACCCAGGCCTCGGGTCCCACCTCGGGAGAGATAGTGCTGGTAGCCGGGAAGAGGCCCAGCTGGATGGCAAGGATAGTCACAAGGAACACGCCGATCACGTATCCGGGGATGGAGTCGCCGATGATGGCGCCAACCTGGACTGCCCTGTCAACCCAGCCGCGCTTTACCGCTGCAGCAACGCCGATCAGGGCTGCGCAGATGGCGATCAGGATCATTGCGGCGAAAACCATGGTCATGGTTACCGGGATCCGGGTGGCCAGGGAGTTGGCCACCGGCTCCGAGGTGAACCAGGAGGCTCCAAGGTTTCCGCTCAAGGCATCGCCCAACCAGGCGAAATAGCGCGTTGCAAGTGGCTGGTCGAGACCGAGCTCCTGTTCCTTCATGGCCACCTGTTCAGGTGTGGCTTGGTCACCCAGGATATTTTGGGCGATGCTTCCGCTGGAGGTGTACAGCAGGATGAAGGTGAGCGCCGAGACTACGAACAACACCACCAGACCGCTGCCCAGCCTTTTCGCAATGAACTTGATCATGGGTTCCTACTTGGCGGGCGAGTAGTTATAGATGGACGGAACGGCCTGCTGTACTTGCGGGGTGACGTTCACTTTGTCGTTGTGGTAGTACATTTGGTTCACGCGGAAGAGCGGGGCGAACCATGCCTGTTCCACAACGTACTTGTTGACTTCCTGGGCCAGCTTGCCAGCCTCTTCGCCACCGGTGCGCACAGCCTGGATCTTCGCCTCGAGTTCAGGTGTGGTGGTCTTGAAGGGGTTGTACAACGCCTTGGTGGAGACGATCTGGTCGATCGCAACGGTAGGTTCACCCTGGAAGAGGTTGAAGAAGAGCGCCTGGTACTTCTGTGCCGCGACGTCAGCGGTGAACGTGTTGGTGATGGCCGCGCCCGGTTTCAGGGTGATTCCAACGTCCGCGAGCTGTTGCTGCATGACAGAGATAAGGGTTTCAGCTCCGGGCAGGGTGGGAACGTCAAGGGTTACCTTGCCCTCGAAGCCGGAGTCCTTCAACAGTTGCTTGGCCTTGGCGGGATCGTAGCTGTAGTAGTTCTCCAGCTCCTCCGTCCAGGCGCCGCTTTCCTTGCCGAACGGCTGCGAAGTAGGCGTGCCTTGGCCCAGCATTACCTGTTCCAGAATGGTCTTGCGGTCGAATGCATAGTTGATGGCCTGGCGGACCTTGACGTTGGCAAGTGCGGGGTTCTTTGTGCCGTCCCGGTCCAGAAGAAGCAAACCTGACCAGTCAACCTGGTTGGTTTCGAGTTTCATCTTGGCACCCTCTGCCTGCTTGCCGTTCTTGGGATCCAGGAGCGTGGCATCGATCTGGCCGGAAACCAGGGCGTTGGTGCGGGCCGTGGGATCGGTGAGGATCTTCAGGGTCAGCTTCTTGTACTTCTGCAGGTCCTTGTTCCAGTATCCCTCGCGGGCGGTGAAGACCGTCTGGGAATCTTTCACCGAGGCCGCTTTGTCCATCACGTACGGTCCGGAACCAACGGGTACGGTCTTGATCGCATCAGTGCCGAGCGCTGCGGGGCTGCCCATCAGGCCGGCGGCTTGGCTCAGGAAATACTCCAAGGCCGGCTCTGGAGCGCTGAGGTTGATGTCGATGGTGTCCTCGTCCACCACGGCGATGTCCGATACCGATCCGAGCTGGGCCATCTGCGGGCCGTTGGCCTTCTTGAAGTGGTCCAGGTTGGCCTTGGCTGCTGTGGCGTCGAACTTGGCGCCATCGCTGAACGTGACGTCCTTCCGGAGGTCCACGGTGAGCTTGGTATTGGTGTCGTTGTACTTCCAGGCGGTGGCCAGCATGGGGCTGAGCTTGCCGTCCGGTTCGCGCAGGATCAGGGAGTCATAGGCTGCCTGGTACGGCTGTAGTGCGTGGCCGACGTGAGCCTGGGCAGGATCCCACGAAGTGATGTCACGGAGCGTGCCCAGCGTCAAGGCCGTGATGGATTTTCCGCCACCGGCGTTTGAACCAGCTCCGGCTCCTCCGCCGCCACATGCGGTGAGCGCCAGGGAGGCGCTGAGTACGAGGGCGGCTGCTGCCGCCTTTGGACCTAACTTCATTGTCGGCTCCTAATGAGTCTTTGGCCTGACGCGAATCAGAACGAAGGTTGTGGCGTGGACCACATTTTTATCGGTGTGGGACTTACATTACGGAAGGAATCCCGGCTTGGCAACCGATTGTCAAAAGTTTCTGAAAATGTTGCCAAGTTGCCAGGATGTTGGACTCGGTTCCCTGAATTGGAGGCGAAAATGGCCGGAAACTTCGGGCCGGAATCGCCGGCAGACCCGGCTGCGGTTCAGCTCACCAGCTCCAACTGGTCCGGATAGCTCTGCGCATAGATGTCCTTGACGATCCTGAGCGACTTGGCTGCCTCTGCCGGACTTATCCAGAAAGGTCCCTCATCCTCGAGCCCGGTGTAAAAGTCTTTGATCAGCAACTCATGCGAGACGCCCCAATAGGACCTGCCGCCCGTTTCCGCCACCCGCTCCGGGATGACATCCACGGTGCCGTCGTCGTAAGTCACCGTGAGGTCGCCGCGCAGGCTGAGCGTCGCCTTTTCGGTCACGATGTCCAACGAGACCGGCGCATTGACCGCATTGGCCAAAGTTGCATAGAAGACACTCCGCGCGCCGTTTACGTGCTCGGCAACAAACTCCGCGGTGTCTTCCACCTCAATCACGCCGGCCAGCGATCGCGTCGAGGCCCGGCCTTCCACCTTGGCAACATCACCAACCAGCCACTGAAGCAAATCGACAGTATGGATGGCCTGGTTCATCATCAAGCCACCGCCGCCCTCCAGCCAGGTGCCGCGCCAAGGCCGGTCGCGGTAGTAGTCGCCGTTCCGGTGCCACATGACAGTGGCCGATGCGCCGATTACCCTACCCAGCCCACCGCCGTCGAGCATTTTCCGCATTGCCTGGGACGTCGCGTTGTAGCGGTTCTGGAAGCAGACGGCGATCTTGGCATGGCTCCGTTCAGCCGCAAGAATGAGCCGCTTCCCCTCTTCAAGCGTGTGCGCGAGAGGCTTCTCGACGATCACATTGACGCCGCGCTCCAGGCAATCGGCTGCCAGTGAGGCATGGAGGTGGTGCGGGGTACAAAGATGCACGACGTCGGGACGCGCCTTCTCCAGCATGTCCAGATAGTCCGTGTACCCCGGCACGTTGTGGGCGCCTGCTGCCCCTTGCAACCGCCCGGGATCGGTATCGCAGACACCGACCAACTGGACATCGTCCATGGTTGAGATCGCCGAAAAGTGGATCGTTGAGATGTCACCGCAACCGATGACTGCCGCTGTAGGCATTTCCTGCTCCTTTGAAGGATGGTGCTGGTGCGTTGCGGCCGAGCCGGCTGTCAGGCCAGTTCGACGCCATTCCTGGCCGCCAGGCTCGCGAAAGCCCTCGCAGCAATGCCGAAGGCTACGGGTCCGGAGTACCCACCGAGCTCGTGGGCGTTGGCGAGGTGCGGCTCCAAGGAGGCAAAGCCTGTGAAGCCGTCGGCCTTGAGTGCGGCAATGGTGGCATCCAGTTCGCCGTCACCCTGCCCGGCAGGAACCACCTCACCCGTATCGGCCAAGGCATCCTTTACCTGCAAGTACTCAAGGTACGGACGCAGCATCGCATAGCCCTCGGTGTAAGGCTTGACGCCTACCTGTACGAAGTTGGCGTTATCCCACGCCACCCGGAGCGCCGGGGAGGCCACAGTCTCCATGATGTCCAGCACCCTCTCGGGCGTATCGCCGTAGATGCCCTTTTCGTTTTCGTGGAGCAGGACGATTCCACTGGCTTCGGCCTCGGCAGCCAATGCCCTCATGCGTTCCATGACGGCATCCCGGATTTCTTCCTGGCTCTGGCCTTCGGCGCGGTAGAAGGAGAAGATCCGGACGTACTTGGCGTCAAGGCCCTTGGCCACTGAGATGATCTGGCGGAGCCGATTGACCTCATGCTCCACGGGAAGGCTGACGTCCACCTTGCCTATGGGGCTGGCAACGGCAGAGACTTTGAGGCCTCTTTCGTCAAAAATCCCTTTGAGCCGCTCCACTGCTTCCTTTTCCAGCTCGGACACGTTTGCGTCCCAGGCGCTGCGGACTTCGATGTGGCTGGCGCCGAGGGCCAGGAGTGCTGCGGCCTGGATCGCGGGATCGGGGTCTATCTCATCGCCGAAACCGGACAGGCTCCACACGGCATTGGGTTGAGTCACGAAATCTCCTAGATAGTGCCTGTGGCGGCTGGTTCCTCGCGGCGCCGCAAGGGTGCGGTGACACAGTTCACAGGCGGTGCTGTTCCCTGAGTTTAGCCAACTTGGCATCCTCATGACAACCGATTGCCACAATCTGCCATGCTGTGGCATTCTTGATAAACGGTGTGGCAGCAATCACAGCCGGATGACCCGTTGTTCAGAGAGGAACACCCATGGCGACACAACCCGTGGCATCAGACCGGCCCGCCACCATCCATGACATTGCCGCCCTGTGCGGAGTCGCGGCATCTACTGTGTCCCGGGCGCTCACCAACCCGGACCGCGTCAATATCCGCACCCGACAGCGGATCCAAGCTGCCGCCGTCGAACTTAATTACACGCCGAACTCCCAAGCAAAGGCACTGAGCTCCGGCCGGACCGGAGCAGTTGGGGTGCTGGTGCCGGATATCACCAACCCGTTCTACTTCGACCTCATCCGCGGAACGCAGCTGCAACTCAAGGCTGCAGGGTACACACAGTTACTGGTGGACACCGAGGAATCCGATGAAGTTGAGGCCAGCACCCTGGAGCAGCTGCGCAAGAGCGCTGACGGCGTGATCGTTGCAGCCTCCCGCTTGAATGACGAGTCCCTCGCCGCTGCTGCCGCCAAGATGCCCATGGTCACCGTGAACCGTGACGTCGTCGGCGTTCCTGCCGTCATCATCGATACTCCATCCGCCATGCCGCAGGCGCTGGACCACCTTATTTCCCTGGGGCACACATCCGTGGCCTACGTAGCCGGGCCGGTAGTCTCGCAGTCGAGCGCCCGGCGCTGGGCCTCGCTGTCCGCAGCGGCCGAGGACCGTGGAGTGGATGTTCGCAGCCTCGGCCCCTTTGCTCCAAAGACGCAGTCCGGCGCTGCCGCTGCCGATGCCGCAGTCCACAGTGGAGTGACTGCCTGCATTGTCTTCAACGACCTCATAGCCATCGGCATGTTGCAGCGGCTTCGCGAACGCGGCCTGCGCGTGCCCGAAGATATGAGCATCGTGGGTTGCGACGACATCTTTGGTGCCGACTTCTGCAACCCACCTCTGACGACCATGAGCTCACCCATCGAGCAAGCCGGCCGGGTGGCGGTGTCCATGTTGCTGGCCCAACTGAACCCCTTGGCTGGAGGTGGCAACCGCAGCCGCTCGGTCATGCCCACCCATCTCACCGTCCGCGGCTCCACAGGTCCGGTCTCTTCCGGCTAGGTCGGGAGGTTTGGGGATCGTTCACTCACATCCTGCCGCCCCACAGGCAACGTTCTCTCACATCCTGCCGCCCCACAGGCAACGTTCTCTCACATCCCGCGGCCCTTGACGGATCGTTCTCTCACATCCCGCCGCCGCACAGGCAACGTTCTCTCACATCCTCCCGCCCCCACAGGCAACGTTCTCTCACATCCCGCCGCCCTACAGGCAACGTTCTCTCACATCCTGCCGCCCTACAGGCAACGTTCTCTCACATCCTGCACGTCGGCACTCAACGCGTTTGTCCCACGTCGGGCGGTGCGGCCGTAAAGTTTTCCTGCGACTGCGTGATGGGAGCTCCGCGTCGAAGCCCGGTGCTATGTGCGAGCGCATCGGCCAAAAGCACGTTTGATGTGAGAGAACGACCGCCAAAAACCTATTGGATATGAGAGAGGAAATGCGGGGCTATTTCCACCACGTGTCGAAGATGGTGACCGGCACTGTGCGCTTGTGGCGTGTGCGGAGGTACTTCTGCTCAATGATTTCCGCAACGCCGTCGGGAACTTCGCGGCCTTCGAGGTAGTCGTCGATTTGGTCGTACGTGACTCCGAGCTCGTCTTCATCGGTACGGCCCGGCTTGTCGTCCAGCAGGTCAGCCGTGGGCACCTTCTGCCAAAGTCGCGCGGAAGCGCCCAACTCGGCCAGGAGTTCGCGGTTCTGGCGTTTGTTCAGACCGAACAGCGGCAGGATGTCCGCACCGCCGTCGCCATATTTAGTGAAGAAGCCCGTGACGGACTCGGCGCCGTGGTCTGTGCCGATCACCAGATAGTTGTGTTCGCCGGCGATTGCGTACTGGGCAACCATGCGTGCGCGGGCCTTGGTGTTGCCTTTGTGAAAGTCGGAAATTTCAGCGCCAGTGGTTTTCTCGAACTCTTCCTCGAATCCGTCCACGGCGCGGGAGATGTTGAAGGTCCGTTCGGTTTTGGCCTTGATGAAGTCCAACGCGGCTTGGGCATCGTCTTCGTCGTGCTGGATACCGTAGGGGAGCCTGACCGCGACAAAGTTCGCGTTAACGCCTTCAGCTTCCAATTCCTCGACTGCCAGCTGTGCCAAGCGACCGGCAAGAGTGGAATCAAGACCCCCGGAGATGCCCAGCACAAAGCCGTTTGTGCCAGTGGCTTTCACGTATTCCTTCAGGAACGTGACCCGTTTGCGGACCTCCTCTTGGGGGTTGATCCGGGGCTGGACGCCCATTTCCTCGATGATCTTGGCCTGGAGTTCGCGCATGTGTCCAACACTAGTCAGCCGCATGACAAAGGCTCAACCATATTGCGACGTGATTCGACGTCCTTTGATTCGACCTGGGCGGCCTCGGATGTGAGAGAACGATCATCGAAAAGCCGCACGACGTGAGAGAACGACCGCCAAAAAGCCGCACGACGTGAGAGAACGACCGCCAAAAAGCCGCACGATGTGAGAGAACGACCGCCAAAAAGCCACACGACGTGAGAGAACGTCCGCCAAAAAGCCGCAGGATGTGAGCGAGGATCAGGCGAGGAAGCCGCGCAGCAGTGAAGCCGTTCCTTCCAGGTGTTCGATGGTGGCGCGCTCGGCGGCGGGGGCATCGCCGCGCAGGATCGCTTCGGCGATCTCGGTGTGTTGTTCGTTGGCATGCTCCAGGTTGGTGCTGAGCAAGGGGATCCGGTCCAGGAGCTCGTTGAGCCGGGACCGTGTTTCGGCCACGGCGCCTACCAGGCTTGCGGAGCCGGACAATTCGGCAATCGCGATGTGGAACCGGGCGTCGCGCGGACGGTAGCCCACGGCGGGGGAAGCGCTGACTTCAGAGAGGCAGACCTGTAGGTGTCGGCGGGCAGCTGCGGAGAGGTCCGCTTTGGCGGCTAAAGCAGCAGCGGCAGGCTCGATGATGGACCTGAAGAGCAGGACGTCCTCCACTTCGGCGGGGTCGAGCGGCCCCTGGTCCGGCTGGCGCTGGACTGCCGTTGTGGAAACGAATGTTCCGCCGTACCGGCCGCGCTGGACTTCCAGATAGCCGGCGCTTTGCAACTCCCCCAAGGCGTCGCGAAGGGTGGCGCGGGAGACTCCCAATTGTTCGGCCAGTTCGCGTTCGGGCGGCAGTTTCTCGGCCGGAGCAAAGATCCCCAGCTTGATGGTCTGCAGGATGTGTTCGATGGTCTCTTCGAACGCGTTGCCGCCCCTGACTGGGCGCAGCATCGAGAACGACGGGCCAAACGGTGAGTCCGGCACGGCATCTCCTTCCACGGAATGCGGGCTGCGCCAACCAATGAGGCCATTCACAGGGCGCTGCTGCCTCCATGCTACCCACGCCGAGCAATAAAGGTCATCAAAGAAACCATTGGACACGCCTCGGATTGTGATCCAAGTCATCAGGTTTTTCAGAAAAGTCTTGACTCATGGGGAATCACGCTCCAGACTTTGAAGCACACTTTGGACTGAAAACAGTCCTTTAGGATCTGATTGATCCCCCGCTCGACTTTTCCCAGAAGCATTCCTCAGACGATAGGAACACGCATGGAAACAGTGCACCAGCCGCCCGGCGGCGAGGATGAGTATTTGAAGCACCGGCGCCTCAAACGGGGTGCCGCCGGATGGGTTCTCCTCGCGGGACTTGGAGTGGCCTACGTGACCTCCGGCGATTTCGCCGGCTGGAACCTGGGCCTGGCACAAGGAGGCTGGGGCGGCCTGCTGATCGCTTTCCTTCTCATGGCCGTGATGTACACCTGCATGGTTTTCGGGCTCGCTGAGCTCTCATCAACGCTCCCGACGGCGGGCGCTGGCTATGCGTTCGCCCGCCGGGCCCTGGGACCACTCGGTGGATTCGCAACCGGCATGGCGGTCCTGATCGAATACGCGGTGGCACCGGCAGCTATTGCCACCTTCATCGGCGGCTATGTGGAGGCGCTCGGCCTGTTTGGCCTCACCAACTCGTGGCCGGTCTACCTGGTCACGTACGTCATCTTCATCGGCATCCACATCCGCGGAGTCGGCGAAGCCCTCAAGATCATGTTCGCAATCACCGCGGTGGCCACCATCGCCCTGGCCGCCGCCGTCGTCGGCCTGCTTCCAAAGTTCGATTCGGCCCGGCTGTTCGATATTGTTCCCGATGGATCCGCAGGCTCCAGCGCGTTCCTGCCCATGGGTATCAGCGGCATCCTGGCTGCGCTGGTCTACGGAATCTGGTTCTTCCTGGCGGTGGAGGGCGTTCCCCTCGCGGCTGAGGAAACGTCGAATCCCAAGAGGGACATGCCACGGGGAATCATTGTGGCCGTCATTATCCTGGTCATTTTCGGCGCGCTAATGCTGGTTTTGGTACCCGGTGCAGCTGGCTCCCAGGCCATGAGCGAATCCGACAACCCGCTGCCTGAAGCCCTACGCATCGCCTACGGTGGCAACACTTTCCTGGCTGAGTTCATTAATTACGCCGGACTGGCTGGTCTGGTGGCGAGCTTCTTCTCCATCATTTATGCCTATTCACGCCAGCTGTTTGCCCTCTCGCGGGCAGGCTACCTCCCCCGCTGGCTCTCCCTCACCGGCAAACGGCGCACCCCGTACTGGGCATTGATTGTTCCGGGCACCATTGGATTCCTCCTCGCGGCCATCACCCAGGATGGTGCCTTGCTCATCAACATCGCAGTCTTCGGCGCGACGGTTTCCTACGTCCTGCTGAACCTCTCGCACATCGTCCTTCGCAAGAAGGAACCCAACCTGGAACGCGGTTACAGGACGCCTGGCGGGATCGTCACGACGTCGATTGCCCTGGTCCTGTCCGCGGTGGCAGTCGTGGCGACGTTCGTCGTCGACGTCTTTGCCGCTTCCATTACGGCAGCGATTTTTGCCGCTGCCCTCCTTTACTACTGGCTCTACAGCCGGCACCGGATAGTGGCGGGCGCACCCGAGGAAGAGTTCGCCCAACTCGCCATGGCCGAGGCCGAGCTGAAGTAGCAGCCAGCAGAACCTGACATCCACTCACAGAACCACACTGCGGAGACATCATGAATTCCCACATCCAAGAGTCCAGCCGGAACCGGCAGCTCACCGTCGACGAACTGCGCGAGGCCGTAGCAAGCGGCGAGATCGATACTGTCATTGTCGCCATCACCGATGCGCTGGGTCGCCTCCAAGGCAAGCGCTGCGGCGCACGTTCCTTCCTTGAAGACGTTCTGGATCACGGCGCGGAGGGCTGTAACTACCTGCTCGCCGTGGATGTTGAAATGCAAACCGTGGACGGCTACGCGATGTCGTCTTGGGAGACCGGCTACGGGGACATGGTGATGCTGCCGGACGTTTCAACACTCCGGAAGGTTCCTTGGCTCGAAGGCACAGCCATCGTGCAGTGCGATGTCCTCTGGACAGACCGGACGCCGGTGGCAGCATCACCACGGCAGATCCTGAAAGCGCAGATCGAACGGCTCGAAAAGCTGGGCTACCGGGCCCACGTTGGCACCGAGCTTGAGTTCCTGATGTTCGATGACTCATACAACCAGGCCTGGCAGAAGAACTACACGGGCCTTGCGCCGTCGACGCAATACAACGTGGACTACTCGCTCCTTGCCACAGCCCGCTTGGAACCAGTGATCCGCTCCATCCGCAACAACATGGAAGCCGCGGGTCTGGTGGTCGAGTCTTCCAAGGGCGAATGCAATCTCGGCCAGCAGGAAATCACGTTCCGCTTCGATGAAGCCCTCGCGGCCTGCGATAAGCACACGTTCTACAAGAACGGCGCCAAGGAAATCGCCGACCAGCACGGCAAGAGCATCACGTTCATGTCCAAGTTCAACGAGCGTGAAGGCAACTCCTGCCACATCCACTTCAGCCTCACCGACATGGACGGCAACCCGGTACTGGCGGGCGACGGCGAACACGGCTTCAGTCCCCTGATGGAACGCTTCGTTGCGGGTCAACTCGCGGCGCTGCGCGAACTCGCCTACTTCCTGGCGCCCAACATCAATTCCTACAAGAGATTCGTGGAAGGCAGCTTCGCCCCGACGGCGATCGCCTGGGGCCTGGACAACCGCAGCTGCGCGCTCCGCGTCGTGGGTCACGGCCGCGGCCTCCGCACCGAGAACCGCGTGGGCGGCGGCGACGTGAACCCCTACCTCGCCGTGGCTGCAATGATCGCCGCAGTCATCCATGGCATCGAGAACGATCTCCAGTTGCCGGCAATCACCAAGGGCAACGCTTACGAATCCGATGCGGAACGGCTGCCCACTACGTTGCGGGACGCGCGGGACCTCCTGGCCGAGAGCAGCATTGCCCGCAAGGCTTTCGGCGACGACGTGGTGGACCACTACGTCCACGCCGCCAACGTTGAGCTCACCGCTTACGACAGCGCCATCACAGATTGGGAGCGGGTCCGTGGCTTCGAACGTCTCTGAAACTTACGGGCAACCGTACAAGCCCAGGATCGCGCTCACCAGTTACCTTCAGGAGGCCTCCTGGGGAGTGTGGAATACGACGGCGGCAATCCTCCCCGGAACGTACGTGCAGGCAGTGGTCGCAGCCGGAGCAACACCAATCCTGCTCCCTCCGCTGGGCACCGACGAATCCGTGCTGGACCTGGTGGACGGCTTGATCGTGGTGGGAGGTCCCGACGTCGATCCTTCCCTCTACGGCGAGCCGCCGCACCCAGCCACCAAGCCGCAGCCGCTGCGGGACGCGCACGATTCCGCCCTGATCCGTGCCGCACTTGAGCGCGAACTCCCGCTGTTCGCGATCTGCCGCGGAGCGCAGCTCCTCAACGTCGTACTGGGCGGGACCTTGATCCAGCACATCCCCGACGTCATTCCAGACAGCAAGAGCCAGCCGGCACCTGGGGTTTACGGAGAAGCATCCTTCACAACTACCCCGGGCAGCCTCATCCACCACCTGCTGGGCGGCTCCGCCACCTCCCCGTGTTACCACCACCAGGCCCTGGACTCGGTGCCGGACACCCTGCGTGTGACTGCCCGCTCCGCCGATGGCCTGGTCCAGGCCGTTGAAACCACCGAGGGCGGCTGGGTTCTGGGTGTTCAGTTCCATCCGGAACAGAACCCCAACGATCTCCGGCTGTTCCGCGGGTTCGTGGAAGCTGCCGCCGGCTACCGCTCAGACCAGACCGCAACCATGAAAGCGATGTCCCCCGCATGACAGCAACAGTGTTTGATGTGATCAATCCGGCCACCGAGGAGGTCATCCAGACTGTTCCCCTGGCTGGCCAGGCAGAAACGGACGCAGCCATTGCCAAGGCAGCCGCCGCCTACGAGACGTGGCGGGCAGTTGCCCCCGCTGACCGGGCGCTGCTGCTGCGACGGTTCGCTGCCGCCGTCGACAATGACCTGGAGAACCTCGCGCAACTTGAGGTGCGAAACGCGGGCCACACCATTGGCAACGCGCGATGGGAAGCGGGCAACGTCCGCGACGTCCTCAATTACTACTCGGCTGCTCCGGAACGTCATTTCGGCCGCCAAATTCCTGTGGCTGGCGGGGTCAACGTGACCTTCCATGAGCCGCTGGGCGTTGTTGGCATCATTGTTCCGTGGAACTTCCCGATGCCCATTGCAGGGTGGGGTTTCGCCCCCGCGTTGGCCGCAGGCAACACTGTTGTGCTCAAGCCGGCGGAGGTCACGCCGCTGACCGCCATCCGCCTTGGCGAGCTGGCGCTCGAAGCGGGCATTCCCGACGGCGTCTTCCAGGTAATTCCTGGCAAGGGTTCCGTGGTGGGCCAGCGGTTCGTCACCCATCCGGCGGTCCGCAAGGTGGTGTTCACTGGCTCCACAGGCGTTGGAAAGCAGATCATGGCCGGCTGCGCGGACCAGGTGAAGCGCGTGACGCTTGAGCTGGGCGGCAAGAGCGCCAACATCATCTTCGACGACGCCGACCTTGAGATGGCTGCGGCCGCCGCTCCCGGTGGCGCTTTCGACAACGCCGGGCAGGACTGCTGCGCACGTTCCAGGATCCTTGTGCAGCGCAGCGTCTATGAGCGCTTCCTCGAGCTGCTGGAACCAGAGGTCCTCGGCATGCGTGTCGGAGACCCCGCAGATCCGGCCACCACAATGGGTCCGCTGATTTCGGCCCAGCAGCTGGGCACGGTTTCCGCTTTCGTGCCCGACGGCGCCCCGGTCGCCTTCCAGGGGAAGGCGCCGGAAGGGCCGGGCTTCTGGTTCCCACCCACGGTGCTCACACCGGATGTGAAGGCGCCGTCGTTCACGGACGAGATCTTTGGGCCGGTTGTTGCCGTGGTGCCGTTCGACGACGAAGCCGACGCCATTCGAATAGCCAACAACACCGAGTACGGCTTGTCCGGCTCGATCTGGACGTCCAAGGTGGACCGCGCATTGCGCGTAGCCCGGGGCGTCGAGTCCGGCAATCTTTCCGTGAATTCGCACTCGTCCGTCCGATACTCCACGCCTTTTGGTGGCTTCAAGCAGTCCGGCCTTGGCCGCGAGCTTGGCCCCGACGCGCTGGATGCCTTCAGCGAAGTCAAGAACGTCTTTATTTCCACCCAGTCCGCCTGAACTTTTTCCACTTTTCCAAGGAGAGCACCAATGCAATCAGTAGTTTCGAACCGTCTCGCAGGCCGCAGCGCAGTCATCACCGGCGGTGCCAGTGGCATCGGTCTGGCCACAGCACGCCGGATGACCGCTGAGGGCGCCAACGTCGTCATCGCCGACATCGAACCGACCTCCGGAATCGCCGCTGCCAACGAAGTGGGCGGCCTGTTCGTCAAGGTGGACGTCACCAGCGAAGAAGAGGTCCGCAACCTCTACGCCCAGACTAAAGACACCTACGGCAGCGTGGATATCGCCTTCAATAACGCCGGTATCTCCCCCGCCGACGACGCTTCCATCCTCGAAACCGGAATCGACGCCTGGCGCAGGGTGCAGGAGGTCAACCTGACCTCCGTCTACTACTGCTGCAAGTACGCCATCCCGTACATGCAGGAGCAGGGCAAAGGCTCCATCATCAACACGGCGTCGTTCGTGGCTGTCATGGGGGCGGCAACATCCCAGATTTCGTACAGCGCCTCCAAGGGTGGCGTGCTGTCCATGAGCCGCGAACTCGGCGTCGAATTCGCCCGTCAGGGCATCCGCATCAATGCCCTCTGCCCCGGCCCGGTGAACACTCCCCTGCTGAAGGAACTCTTCGCCAAGGACCCCGAGAAGGCAGCCCGGCGGTTGGTGCACGTGCCCCTGGGTCGCTTCGCGGAGCCGGAGGAGCTGGCCGCGGCTGTCGCGTTCCTCGCCAGCGACGACGCTTCCTTCATCACAGCCTCCACGTTCCTGGTGGACGGCGGGATCTCGGGAGCTTACGTCACTCCCCTTTCGTAGGCTTTCCCAGGAACCCCGACGGCGGGTGCGGACTTCACGTGAAGTCCGCACCCGCCGTCGGACTTTAACGTTCTCTCACATCCCAACCATCCCCACCCGATGCTCGCTCACATCCCAACCATCCTGACCGGATGCTCGCTCACATCCCAGCCGTCCTGACGCGATGCCCGCTCCCCAAAAAGACTATTGACGCTCCGATAGGTACCGATATATCGTTAACTATCGCCGATATTCCTTCGGCGAACCACTAACCGAAAGGATGATGCTGTTATGAAAGGCATCCACAATCACGACGAAAGCTCGTTCCCGGAACACGGTTCCGGACTTCCCGAACACGGCCATGGACGCGGCCGCTTCAATCGCGGCAAAGGGCGCCGGGGTCCCCAAGGACACGGCGGACCCGGCCGCGGGCCAGGCTTCGGCCCGGGATTCGGTCCTGGCGGATTTGGTCCCGGCGGATTCGGCCCCGGCGGGTTCGGCCCCGGCGGATTCGGTCCCCGCGGGTTCGGGCCGGGCGGTCCCCGTCGTAACCGAGGCGACGTCCGCGCTGCAATTCTTTCCCTGCTCGCCGAGGCTCCTTCCAACGGCTATGGACTGATCAAGACCATCGCCGAGAAGACCTCCGGAGCCTGGCGTCCCAGCCCCGGGTCCGTCTACCCCACGCTGCAGCAGCTGGTTGATGAAGAGCTCATCACAGCCGTGGGCGAGGGGCGCAGGACGGAATTCACTTTGACGGACGATGGCCGGGCCTACGTTGCAGAGCATGAAGAAGAACTCGCCAACGCCTGGAACACCGAGGCTGACGGAAACATGCAGGAGTTCCACCAAAGCATCGGGAAACTGATGGGCGTCGTCCACCAGTTCCGCGCCGCGGCAACCGACGAACAGCGCAGGGCGGCGATCGAAAAGCTCGATGAAACCCGCCGTGCGCTCTACCTGATCCTGGCCGACTGATTCCTCCAATCCACCCCCTTGACCTTGACGTAACGTCAACCATTACTGTCAAAGGACAAGCCAGGAACGCGAAGGTCGGACGGAGGACACATGGACTGGTCGATCCAGGAAATTGCCAAAATGGCAGGGACCACCAGCCGCACGCTGCGTCATTACGACGATATTGGGCTGCTCAAGCCAAGCCGGACCGGTCATAACGGCTACCGCTATTACGACGGTCCGGCCTTGGTGCAGCTCCAGCGGATCCTCCTGCTCCGGGAACTTGGACTGGGCTTGCCTGCGATTGCCGACGTGCTGGCCCGGGAGACCGACACCGTCAAGGCGTTGAGCGGCCATCTGGAATGGCTTGGGCAAGAGCAGGACCGCCTGTCGCGGCAAATCGCGTCGGTGCGGCAAACCATTGACACATTGAAAGGGGATGGAAAGTACATGGCACAGGACATGTTTGACGGCTTCGACCACACTCAATACAAGGACGAGGTAGAGGAACGCTGGGGCAAGGACGCTTACGCCACCAGTGACGCTTGGTGGCGCGGCATGAGCGCCGAAGAAAAGCAGCAATGGAAGGACCGCTCCCGCCAACTGGGTAGTGACTGGATCTCCGCTGCCACATCCGGCATCGCGCCGGATAGCGCTGAAGCACAAGAACTGGCAAGGCGCCACGTGGAATGGCTCCGCGGAATCCCAGGCACACCGTCCGCCACACCCGGTGGAGACGTGAAAGGCTACGTCACAGGCCTCGGTGAAATGTACGTTGCTGATCCTCGATTTGCCGCGAACTATGGCGGCGAGCCGGGAGCCACGTTCGTTCGCGATGCCCTGCGGGTTTACGCGGAGGAAAACCTGTAGGCAGCCAGGATGCGCCGATTCGGGTTTGGCAATAGTCTGGCCGAATGGGTACAAGCACCGTAAAGTCCAGCGAACAGGTTGACAGGCAGACACGTATTCTCGAAGCGGCCCTGGAACTCCTGTCCCGCCACGGCATTTCGGGCATCAATATGCGAGCCGTGGCGCGTGAAGCAGGCGTGGCGCTTGGGCTCGTGAACTACTACTACGAGGACAAGTCGAGCCTGATCCGCGCGGTTCTGCACCGGATCGAAGAGCACGACCTCATGCTCGTGGAGCCGGAGCCGGCATCAACCCCTGAGGAGCAACTCCGGGAGTCACTTCGGCGCGTTGCGGACCCTGATCTCCTGACTACGCCGTACCTGTCCCTCCGCCTCCACCTCTGGGCCCTCGCCCAGGCTGACGAGGACTTTGCACGGATCAACGCGGCGGCTTTTGACCGGTATCTGGTCGGGCTTGCCACACTCATAGGGAACGCCAGACCCGGGCTTTCTGCTGATGAGTGCAGGGAGCGCGCGGCAGACATCGTCGTCGTGCAAAACGGCATGTGGCTCACCACGCTCCTAGGCATAGACAAGGCTGCTATCGAGCGAGGTATTGCCCGCACGGAGCAGATCGCTTTCGCCCCTTCGCGGGGTAACGACGGTTGAACACAGGCTCAGGGGATTCTGCGGCGACGGTCGCGGCCTCCTAGGCAAGCGTCCGCATAATGGGACGTTTTTGCTCGAATAATGGACACGTCCTTTAGCCTGCACTGTATGGACGATAGCCGGACAACCCAAGAGGACCTTCCGCCCTTTGTTGATGCCGCATGGCTCAAGGCACACCGAACCAACGTTGTCACCGCTGATGTTCGGTGGTACCTCGACGGCACGTCGGGTCGTGCAGCGTACGACGGCGGCCACCTTCCAGGCGCGCTGTTCGTGGACCTGGATTCATGGCTGTCGGGCAGTTCGGGACCACGCGGCCTGAACCCTCTTCCCGACCCTGAAGTGTTCGCGCAGGGAATGTCTTCCTTGGGAATCGGCGACTCCACGACCGTCGTCGCCTATGACGATGCGGGAGGAGTCATCGCAGCACGGCTCGTATGGATGCTACGCGCCCTCGGGCATCGGGCGGCGCTGCTCGACGGCGGGATTGCCGCGTGGACAGAAGCGCTGGAGACGACGCCCGCCAAGCCGACGCCCGCGACTTTCACGCCGTCACCGTGGCCGAAGGAGCATCTCGCCCGGCTTGAGGACATTAAGGCAGGGGCTGCCGGGATCATCGTCGACGCTCGAAACGCCGACCGCTTCGACGGAAGCCTCCAACTGCCCACCGATCCCCAAGCCGGACACATCCCCGGCGCCGTGAACGTCCCATGCCGCGAGAACCTCGGTCCTGACGGACGCCTGCGCCCGATCCTTGAGGTCCGACGAGCGTTTGCGAAGGTTGGGATCGAAGATGCGACTGCCGTTATCTCCTACTGTGGATCAGGCGTCACGGCATGCCACAACCTTCTCACCCTCGAGCATGCAGGACTCGGCCGCGGCCGCCTCTACCCAGGTGGATGGTCAGAGTACGGAGCCGAGGCTCGCCGAGCCGAGCTTGGCTGACAGACGCCGTACACGGAAATCGCTCGTGGTTTGCGTAGCATGGGGGCTCAACGACTATTGGGGGTAGTAATGAATTTGGGTCCAGCCTTCGGAATTATGGGCATCCTGTACGCGGTCTTCATGATCGCGGTGGCCGCCCTGGCCGTGTACGCCCTGGTCTTGGCCGTCATCTTCCTACGGCTGAGAATCGCTGAGTTGAAGAAGGCAGCACGGGCCGGGGACAGCTGATTCCGCTGCGCGCTTTCGGCTTAACGTGCGCCGGAGAGCCAAGAATCGAATACTGCGAATAGCTTCCGGACCACGACGGCGCCCCTCCGGCAACGGTAGGGGCGCCGTTGTTGTGTCCGCCCCGGAATGGCAGTAGCTGTACGTGGTCATCGCCCCAAGACGCAGCCCGAAATCTTGAACATTTGTTCATACTGACTCTTGAACAGATGTTCAAGATGAACTAATCTGCATCGTATGACCCAAGCCACATTCTCCGATTCCGCATCCACTCTTTTCATCAACGGCGCGTGGGAGCCGGCCGCGTCCGGCGCGGTGCGCCAGATCCACAACCCGGCCGACGGCGAACTGGTCGCCACGGTCTCCGAGGCTGGCCGCGAAGATGCTGAGCGCGCCATCTCGGCAGCCCGTGCAGCCTTTGACTCCGGCGTCTGGTCCTCTGTTCCGGCGCCCGATCGCGGTGCATTTCTGCTGAAGGTCGCCGCGGAACTGCGCGAACGCCGGGAGAAGTTCGCCCGCGCTGAATCGCTGGACACGGGCAAGCGGATCATCGAAAGCCGTATCGACATCGATGACATCGCTGCCTGCTTCGAATATTTCGGAAGGCTCGCCGGGCAGTCGGCAGGCCGCATAGTCGATGCTGGGGACAACGCCGTCGTCAGCAAAATCGTCTACGAGCCCGTTGGTGTCTGCGGCTTGATCACGCCGTGGAACTACCCGCTGCTGCAGGCTGCATGGAAGATCGCTCCCGCGTTGGCCGCTGGCTGCACCTTCGTCCTCAAACCCGCCGAGCTGACTCCTTCCACGGCAATCCTTGCCATGCAGTTGCTTAAGGACCTTGGCCTGCCCGACGGCGTCGCCAACCTCCTGACAGGCCCCGGTTCCAAAGCGGGCGCACCCCTTTCAGAACACCCCGACATTGACCTGGTCTCCTTTACCGGCGGCCTGGAAACCGGCAAACGCATCGCAGCGGCGGCCGCCGGAACCGTCAAGAAGGTCGCCCTGGAGCTTGGCGGCAAGAACCCCAATGTCGTATTTGCCGACGCTGACTTCGACGCCGCCGTCGACAATGCGTTGAACGGCGCGTTTGTGCACTCGGGCCAGGTCTGCTCTGCGGGGGCGCGGTTGGTTGTGGAGGAATCCATCGCCGAGCGCTTCGTCGACGAGCTGGTCCGCAGGGCAAAGGACATCCGCCTCGGCGGCCCCTTCGACGATGACGCCGAAACCGGACCACTCATCTCTGCAGAGCACCGCGACAAGGTCCACGAGTACGTCCAGCGCGGCATTGAAGAAGGCGCGCGACTGCGGACCGGCGGTGCCGCGCCTGAAGGGGAGAAGTACGACGCCGGTTTCTACTACCAGCCGACCATCCTGGACCGCGTCCAACGAGGAATGTCGGTTGTGGTTGACGAAGCCTTCGGCCCGGTAGTGACCGTGGAGACCTTCCGCACCGAAGACGAAGCCGTAGCCACCGCGAACGACACCATTTACGGACTGGCCGGCGCCGTCTGGACCCAGGACGCCGGCAAGGCGCAGCGGGTAGCAGGCCGTCTGCGGCACGGCACCGTTTGGATCAACGACTACCACCCTTACCTTCCGCAGGCTGAATGGGGCGGCTTCGGCCAGTCCGGCGTCGGCCGCGAGCTCGGTCCCACCGGCCTCGCTGAATACCAGGAAGCAAAGCACATCTACCAGAACACCAACCCGCAGGTAACCGGCTGGTTCGCTGACCGCAGCAAGGAGAAATAGATGCACACCGAGAACATCGAGAACCTCAAGGACCAGGGGTTCGACTACGTCGTCATTGGCGGCGGCTCGGCCGGGGCCGCTGTAGCCGCACGCCTGAGCGAGGATCCTTCCGTTTCCGTGGCACTTGTTGAAGCCGGTCCGGATGACCGCGGCCTCCCCGAGATTCTGCAGCTTGACCGCTGGATGGAACTGCTGGAGTCGGGATATGACTGGGACTACCCGGTGGAACCGCAGGAGAACGGCAACTCCTTCATGCGCCACGCCCGCGCCAAGGTCATGGGCGGCTGCTCCAGCCACAACTCCTGCATCGCTTTCTGGGCGCCCCGCGAAGACCTGGACGAGTGGGAGTCAAAGTACGGGGCCACCGGCTGGAACGCTGCGGCCGCCTGGCCGTTGTACCAGCGGCTGGAAACCAATGAGGATGCGGGCCCGGACGCTCCCCACCATGGCGACTCGGGGCCCGTGCACCTGATGAACGTTCCCCCGGCGGATCCCACCGGCGTCGCGCTCCTTGATGCCTGCGAGCAGGCCGGCATCCCCCGCGCTAAGTTCAATGACGGCAGCACTGTGATCAACGGGGCAAATTTCTTCCAGATCAACCGCCGTGCGGACGGGACGCGTTCCTCCAGCTCCGTCTCCTACATCCACCCCATCATCGAACGTGAAAACTTCACGCTGCTGACCGGCCTGCGGGCGCGCCAACTGGTGTTCGACGCGGACAAGCGCTGCACCGGCGTCGACGTCGTTGACTCGGCTTTCGGCCGGACCCACCGGCTCACAGCGCATCGCGAGGTGATCCTCTCAACCGGAGCCATCGACTCGCCCAAGCTCCTCATGCTGTCCGGCATCGGCCCGGCCGCGCATCTGGCCGCACACGGCATCGACGTGGTGGTCGATTCCCCCGGCGTCGGCGAGCACCTCCAGGACCACCCGGAAGGCGTGGTGCAGTTCGAGGCCAAGCAGCCCATGGTGCAGACCTCCACCCAGTGGTGGGAGATTGGCATCTTCACCCCCACTGAAGAGGGCTTGGATCGTCCGGACCTGATGATGCATTACGGCTCTGTCCCGTTCGACATGAACACCCTTCGGCACGGCTACCCCACCACGGAAAATGGCTTCAGCCTCACCCCGAACGTCACCCACGCCCGTTCCCGCGGAACCGTCCGGCTGCGCAGCCGGGACTTCCGCGACAAGCCGATGGTAGACCCCCGTTACTTCACGGATCCGGAGGGCCACGACATGCGGGTCATGGTTGCCGGCATCCGCAAGGCACGGGAAATCGCTGCGCAGCCTGCCATGGCCGAGTGGGCCGGCCGGGAGCTCTCCCCTGGTATCGAGGCACAGACGGACGAGGAACTGCAGGATTACATCCGCAAAACGCACAACACGGTGTACCACCCGGTCGGTACTGTCCGGATGGGTCCCGTGGACGATGACATGTCACCGCTGGATCCCGAGTTGCGGGTCAAGGGCGTTACCGGCCTTCGCGTTGCCGACGCCTCCGTCATGCCGGAACACGTCACTGTCAACCCCAACATCACCGTCATGATGATTGGTGAGCGGTGCGCGGACCTCATCAAGGCCAGCCGGACGGTTGAATCAACGACGGCGGAGGCGGACTTCAGCTTGACCCCCGCCTGAGGCGCGATTGCCAGTGAAAGCACCGGTGGAGGGTGCGTTCAGCGCCCCCACCGGCGTTTTCCATGCCCACGTTTCAGCGCCCGCGAGCACTTACGCCTTGAATGGGCGCCCGCATTATCTTGAACATTTGTTCATAGACAAGTCTTGAACGCCTGTTCAATCTGAACTAACCTCTTCTTATGACCCACGCCACACCTATACGGTCGCGGCTTGGCGGGCAGGCCTGGACTTCGACCACCTCGAAGGCCCAGCCAGCCCCGTTACAACCATGGGGGAACAGCCGGAGGCACATAGTGGTGCCCGGCCTATTGATTTCGACTGCGACCAATGGCGGCCGCAGGTCATCACCATTCGGTGCACGTCTGAGTTAGGAGTTCGAATGTCAGAACCCAGCAAATTAGGACCCTGCAAGAGCGATGCAAGCGGCATGGACGAGTTTGGCTATGCGCAAACCCTTGACCGCAGCATCGGTAAGTTCGCCAGCTTCGCCGCCGGCGTCAGCTACATCTCCATCCTCACCGGCGTTTTTCAACTCTTTTACTTCGGCTTTTCCACGGCTGGGCCTGCCTATGCGTGGTCATGGCCCATCGTCTTCGTCGGCCAGCTGATGGTGGCACTGTGCTTTGCGGAACTGGCCGGCCGCTACCCGGTGGCTGGATCTGTCTACAACTGGGCCAAACGGCTCTCAAGCGGAACATGGGCCTGGCTGGCGGGCTGGTTGCTCCTGCTTTCCTCGATCATGGCGCTGGGATCAGTTGCCTTGGCCCTTCAAATTACCCTGCCGCAGATCTGGAGCGGCTTCCAGCTCGTGGGCGATGGAACCGGGCCTTACGACTTCGCCGTCAACGGCGTCATCCTTGCCAGCATCATGATCGGCATTTCCACACTCATCAACGCTTTCGGTGTGAAACTCATGACCATGATCAACAGCGTGGGCGTATTCGTGGAGCTGGTTGCGGCCGTCCTGCTGATAGCGGCGCTGATTTGGCATTCAGTGCGCGGACCGGAAGTCCTCCTGGATACGGCCGGATTCGGCGAAGAACATCCCCTGGGCTTCTTCGGGGTGTTCATGATTGCCGCCATGGCCTCCGGCTACGTCATGTACGGGTTCGACACCGCCAGCTCCCTGGGCGAGGAAACCAAGGACCCCAAGCGCACGGCTCCCAAGGCTATCCTGCGTGCCGTTACGGCGTCCTTCCTCTTGGGAGGCCTGCTCCTCCTTGGCGGGATCCTGGCTGCGCCCGACCTGTCCGATCCCAAGCTGGGAGCTGCAGACGGCGGACTCCAGTACATCGTTCTTTCGGTGCTGGGAGGCCCCTTCGGCAAGGCCTTCCTGGTTTGCATCGTGGTGGCCGTAGTGGTCTGCACGCTGGCCGTGCATGCAGCAGCTATCCGCATGATGTTCGCCATGGCCAGGGACAACAACCTTCCCTTCAGCCGCCAGCTCAGCAAAGTGCACCCCACCCGGAAAACCCCCACAGTGGCCGCCATCGTCATCGGTGCAGTGGCAGTGATCCCGCTGATCGTCAACATCTCCCAGCCGGCCATCTTCACCATTCTTTCCAGCATCAGCATCGTCCTGATCTACCTCTCCTACCTGCTGGTCACCGTTCCGATGCTGCGGCGCCGGTTCCTTAAGAAGTGGCCCCTGAAGGACGACGGATCAGAACCGGGATTCAGCCTAGGCAAATGGGGCCTGCCCGTGAACATCCTGGCAGTGCTCTGGGGCGGCGCGATGACGGTGAACCTGATCTGGCCACGGCCGGAGATCTACAACTCAGTACCGCCCTTCGAGTGGTACCTGCAGTGGGGCGGCGTCATGTTCGTTGCTGCGGTGATCATCGGCGGAACGCTCCTTTACCGCCTCCGTATCAGGCACCGGACAGGGGTTTTGGCCGAGCACGCCGCTGCGGCCCCCTCTCCCGAACCAGCCTCCGCGCAGCCAAACTCCGCCGAGCCAAATTCCCCCGAACCTGTCCAGGTCCTAACCCAAAGTTGATAGCAGTCTGACACTGAGGGCATCTCTTCGCTTGCGTTCCAGGAGCGAAGAGATGCCCTCAGTGTCGTTCTAGACGAATGCCGACTTTCCCGTGACGGCCCTGGCCACGATCATGGAGTTGATCTCGTAGCTGCCTTCGTAGGTGTACAGGATTTCGGCGTCGCCGAAGAGCTTGCCCATCTCGTAATCCGTGGTGATGCCGTTCCCGCCCATCAGGGACCGCCCCATAGCCACCGACGAGCGCGCCAAACGCGTTGTGGTCGCCTTGCACATCGCGGCCTGCACCATTTCCAGCTTCCCCGCCTGCTGGATGCGGGCCAGTTCCACCATCAAGGACAGGGAGGCATTGGCGTTGCCCAAAATGTCCGCGAGTTGCTGCTGGATGAGCTGGAACCGGGCCAATTCCTTGCCGAACTGTTTACGTTCCAAGGCGTAGGACCTGGCAATATCGAAGGCCGCCAATTGGATGCCCGCCGCCTGCCACCCCACCCAGGCCCGCGAGTCCCGCAGCAGGTCATTGGCCCGCGAGAATGCCGTGGCGCCGGGCAGCAGGTTATCCGCAGGAATCCGGACGTCGTCCAGCGTGATGTCCGCATTCTGCATGATGCGGAGGCCGATCTTATTGGTGATCTTGGTGGCCGAGTATCCTGCCCGGTCCGTCTCCACAATGAAGCCCTTGATCTGGTGATCAGACACGTCACGGGCCCACACCAAGGCGAAGTCGGCGATTGTCCCCGCTCCGATCCAACGCTTGGCACCGTTGATGACCCATTCGCCGCCGTCGCGTCGCGCCGTCGTCGAGAGTCCTCCGGCGATGTCCGAACCGTGATCCGGTTCCGTGAGCGCGAAGGCGCCCAACTGCGTGAAGGCCTCCAGCCCGGGCAGCCACTTCCGCTTTTGTTCGGGAGAGCCGAGTTCATGGATCATGCCGACGATGAGTTCGTTATGGATGCCTACGAGCGCGGACAGCGACACGTCTGCCCGGGCAATCTCGGTGTACATGAGGCCCTTGAACAGCTTGGAGGAGCCGTCGGTCTGCAGCCCGCCGAGCCCGTACTTTGCCATCTCGGCCAGGAGCCCGAACGGGAACTCTTCGCGGTTCCAATATTCGATGCTGGCAGCGCGGATCCGCGTTTGGAGGAACTCCCGCACCTCCGCGTACCGCTCCTGCTCCCCCGCAGGAAGCAGGTCCACTACATGCATCAGGTCCGCCTCCGGATAAGGAGGGAGGACTTTCCGTGTCGGTTCGCCGCTGGTAACGGTGCCGGCAGCTGCTTTTTCGTCGAGCATTTGACCCCTTCGTCATGTCCAACGCAGGCTCTTCCAAACCCTTGGATGTCCTAGTATATTGCAAGGTGATGTGGACCACTAGGCGGGGTGCTCCGGCGACGGCGCCGAGGCACTAATCCCCCAGCGAAAGGCGGACTATGACAGTCACAGAAGACTTCCGTGCGGCCCGTGACCGGCTGCTGGAACTGCGCGAGGATTACAGGCAGGCCCACAGGGAATTCGAATGGCCACGTTTTGACGAATTCAACTTCGCCCTCGATTGGTTCGACCAGATCGCTGCGGATCCGGAACGGGGAAACAAACCGGCACTGGTCATCGTGGAGCAGGACGGCAGTTCCACACGTCGCACATTTGCGGACCTTTCGCGACGGTCCTCCCAACTCGCCAAGTGGCTGCGCAGCGAGGGCGTCAAACGCGGGGACCACATGATCATCATGCTTGGCAACCAGGTGGAGCTTTGGGAGCTCATGCTTGCCGGCATCAAGCTGGGCATCGTCATGATCCCCACCACCACCCTCATGGGCGCCCGGGATCTCCAAGACCGCGTAGAACGGGGCGGGGCCAACTGGGTGGCCGTGGGTAGCGCCAACATTGGGAAGTTCGCGGACGTGGCGGGCGATTACACGCTCATCGAGGTCGGCGCGGACCACGCCAACGCCCAGGCGCTGCAGTACGCGGATTCGTACGACGCCGGCACGGACTTCACGCCGGACGCCCCCACCAAAGCGGACGAGACACTGCTCCTCTACTTCACGTCCGGCACCACTTCGAGGGCCAAGCTCGTGGAGCACACCCACACCTCCTACCCCGTGGGCCACCTTTCCACGATGTACTGGATCGGCCTTGAACCCGGCGACGTGCACCTCAATGTCGCCTCCCCCGGCTGGGCCAAGCACGCCTGGTCCAACGTCTTCACACCCTGGATCGCCGAGGCCTGCGTCTTCATCTACAATTACGAACGCTTCAATGCGGCCGCCCTCATGGACCAAATGGGTCGCGAAGGAGTCACAAGCTTCTGCGCGCCGCCCACCGTCTGGCGCATGCTCATCCAGGCGGACCTCACTCAGCTGGCCTCGCCGCCCCGGAAGGTGGTGTCCGCCGGCGAACCGCTGAATGCGGAAGTCATCGGCCAGGTGGAGGAAGCGTGGGGCGTCACCATCCGCGACGGTTTCGGCCAGACCGAATCCACCGTCCAGATCGCGAACACGCCAGCACAGCCGGTGAAGATCGGTTCCATGGGCCGGCCGCTGCCCGGATATGACGTCGTCCTGGTCGATCCGCTCACCGGCAAGGAAGCCGACGACGGCGAACTCTGCCTGCGCTTGGACCCCCGGCCCGTGGGGCTCATGAAAAGCTACTTCGGTGACGAAGCGAAAACAGCAGAGGCGTTCCGCGACGGCTACTACCACACCGGCGATATGGCCAGCCGGGACACCGACGGCGTCATCACCTATGTGGGCCGGGACGACGACGTCTTCAAATCCTCCGACTACCGTTTGTCCCCCTTCGAACTCGAAAGCGTACTGATCGAACACCCCGCCGTGGCGGAGGCCGCCGTCGTACCTTCGCCCGACCCGGTGAAGCTGTCGGTGCCGAAAGCGTTTGTGGTGCTCGCCGCCGGCTACGAACCCGGACCCGCCGTTGCCGAGGACATCCTGCGATACTGTCGCGAGCACCTGGCGCCCTTCAAACGGATCCGGCGTCTCGAATTCGGCGAACTGCCCAAGACCATTTCAGGCAAGATCAGGCGTGTGGAACTTCGCGGCACGGAAGTGGCGCGGCACGGACGCGGACCGTTGCCGGCAGGCCTCGGCCTGGAATACACCGAGGAAGAGTTCCCGAATCTGAAAGACTAGCCACCCGAGCAACGAAGGAGGCCCATGGGCACCCCACTCCCCCGCGACCCCATCGCCGACGCCCAACGCAACTGGGAACGGCACGGTTGGGGCGATGTCGCCGCGCCCATGGCAGCCATCACCGCGATCATGCGCACCCAGCAGATCCTGCTCGCGCGCATCGAGACGGTCCTCAAACCGTTCGGCCTGACCTTCGCACGCTACGAACTCCTCGCGCTGCTGAGTTTCGCCCGCAGCGGCGCGCTCCCCATGAACAAGGCGAGTGCGCTGCTGCAGGTGCATCCCACCTCGGTGACCAACGCCGTCGACCGTCTCGAAAAGGCCGGCCTGGTGGCCCGCTCCCCGCACCCCACCGACGGCCGCACCACCCTGATCGAGCTCACTGCCGAGGGCCGCACCCTCGCCAAGAAGGCGACGGCGGCACTCAATTCCGAGGTTTTCGGCAAGTCAGGCTTCGGGGCCGACGACGTCGATCACCTTATCCGCGTCCTTGGCACCTTCCGCAGGGATGCCGGCGACTTTACGGAGGAGTGACTCGACGCGCCAACGGGCGTATCCTAAAGCTCCATTGCCGCAGTGGGGGGTGGAGCGTTTGGCCAAGAACCCGGGACAACGCCGCAGCATACTTCTGCGCCCTTTCCTCCTTGCCATGCTTGCCTCATCTGCATGGATGCTGTGGTTGACCGGCCCTTCAGCAGCCGCCGCGGATATCCTTCCCGTCATACCTCCGCTACCCAGCAGCACCACGCCGCTAACGCAGACTCTGCAGGCGCCCTCGGTCACATCGTTGGCCGATTCTGTGGACCCAGCGGCTCCCGATCTTGATCCGCTCGCCGAGGCTTCCGCAGTTCCCGTGCTGCCTGCGGCTCCCGAGCTGCCTGAGGCTCCCGCGCTCCCTACGGTAACCGTCCCCCAGGTTCCGGATATCTCTCAGGTTCCGGTCGTCGGCCAGCTTCCCGAGGTACAGAAACTTCCTGTGGTGGAGGGAGTCCTGGAGCTCCTGCCCGAAGTCTCAGACGTACTTCCCGTGCCCGCGGTGCCCGCGCTGCCGGAAGTGCCTGGCTTGCCCGATGTGCCGGACTTGCCCGGGCTTGCCGACCCTCCGCTTCCTCCAACGCCGGCGCCCGCGCCCAACCCGCTCGACGGCGTCGCCCCGCCTGAGGTTTCGACCTCCCCGGCAGCCACAACCTCACCGTCGGGCGCTCCGACGCTGCCACTCGCCGTCGTACTCCAAACCACGCAAGCAGCGGCGCCCTTGCTCGGAGGCCCCAGCCTCCCGCAGCCCATACCGACCTTTGATCCAGCAGGGGTTCCGCCCGCCGCGATGCTCGCACCCGGCAGCCCGGTTCCCGGCGCACCGCTTTATCCGGTACCGGCGCCAAGCACCGCAGGCGTGTCCGGAGCGGGCGGCTCAAGCACGTCCGCCCCCGGGGCGTCCGACATCCCGGAGGTCCTCTCGCCGCTGCCGCCTCCGAGAGCCGGTCCAGTGACGGACCCGCAGCGAACGGCATCACCACAACCCTCGTTCGATCCCGGGTCCCGACCTGACTGATGCGGTGGCTCCTGCTTTGGCAGGCACCACCACCTGCGCCAACCGACGCAGGCATAAGACATCAGTCAGGAGGCACCCATGCTTCGCAAAATCCAGGTCCCTGTCCGCAATCACGCAAAGGCATCCGCCAGCCGACGTATCGGTTTTTGGCCCGACTTGGTCGGCAACTGGCCGGACCCGATGCACGCGGAAAGGAGCCGGATAGTCTGCTGAGGGGCGGCACACCGCCCAGGAAATAACGACGCCGGCCGGATGGTCAGTCTGACTGTCCGGCCGGCGTCGTGCTGTCCGAAGGCGCACGTTTCCGACAAGGCTTCATGGGCTCCCGGGACCACCTTCCCCATATTGATGGGCTTGCTGACCGAACTAATTACCGGACGGGTGCGGGCTCGGGATGACGGTTAGGACGGCGAGCCATTTCTCTCGGGCATCCCTTTCGAGTGGGCTATCAGATCAAGGAGCGGAAGATGTCCCAGCCGGTGCCGATGGTTTCGGCGGTGGGAACGAAGCCGGTGTACTTGAGCAGGTCTCCGTTCGGGTTGATGGCGATGGTGTCGTTCCGTGTCACCGTGTGCCCCCAATGTATTGCCTCGCCCAGGTTGTGGGTGAAGCTGCCGGCGCCGATGATTTCCGACATGACCTCCCAGCCGGGACCCCAGGTATTAGCCCCTTGCCAGCCTCCTTGGCCGTCTGATCTGTAGTGGTGCATGTAGCCGGCGTGGTCACGTCCGAGGATGTCCACGGCACCGTCGCCGCTTAGGTCGCCGGAGGCAATGATCTTGTCGAAGACCTGCCAGCCGGTGCCCACAACGTCCGGCTGCTTCCAGCCGCCTTCACCGTCGCCGGGGTACAAGTGGAGATCGCCCCGTGCATCGCGGGCGAGGACATCGTTGTTGCCGTCCCCGTCAAAGTCACCCGGACCCACGATCGTGTCGAACATGTTCCAGCCCGTACCGACGACAGATCTGTCCAGCCAGCCTCCGTGGCCATCGCCCGGGTATTGGTAGAGGTCGCCCTCCGCGTCGCGGGCAAGGATGTCGTTGTTGCCGTCCCCATCGAAATCGCCAGGTGAGAAAACGATGTTGAAGATGTTCCATCCGGTGCCCACGAGCCTGGGCTGGTCCCAGTGCGCAGTCTCGTAGCTGGGGCACACTCCGGCGTCGCACGATCCGAGGGTGTAAGTGTAGGTCCGGGGATACAGGACCAGTTCCCCGGTGTCCGTGCGGCCCAACAGCTCGAAGTTTCCTCGCCCGGTCCAGCCCATGGCCCGGTTGGACGCCGCAATGGGCTCTGTCTCCTTGCTGTGCAGCAGCGTGTTCTCATCGCCCCTTAGGGAGTCGCCGCACTGTTGCTTCTCCGGAGTCGTCGCGTAGACGTTGAAGGAGAGGCGGTTCCCGCGGTCTTCCGGCAGAATTTTTAGGGGTTCCACTTGGCGTTCCGCCGGAAGGGGTGTGCCGTTGCTCAGCCATTCAATCGTGTAACCATCCGGCGCTGCCCCGGTCTTGTCGCAGCCCGAGAATTCCCCCGGCGCACCCATCCTCAGCTCTGATCCCACGAACGGCATTCCCACCATGGACACAACTCCGTCCATATCAATATGGTGGAGCGGTTGGGCGCCTGCCGCCGTCGCCGGGACACCGCCGCTGCTTGCCAAACCGATCACGAGAAGCGCAGCCACGGCACTCCGCCGTGCTACACGCTTGAAACCGTTTGCGATCATATTTCCCCCTTGAAGACCTGTCGCAGACCTTCCGCCTGAACGGCATGTTTCCGCCAAGGCTACATGAGCGCCCGGGACCCTTTTCGGAAGCGAGCCATGGCTTAGGAATCGGATTATGGGCAGACGCTAAGAATTGGAGCACTACCCCCTCTGGCCTTTGAGCCGTGTGGGCGACGCCTGTCGCGCCGCGTCATTCAGCCGTAACCACCACCGTCGGCTGCTAGCGTGCAGTCCTGACACTTCAGGAGGAAACACGTGGGCTTTGCCGAAGAACTCAAGAAGGACTGCATCAACAATTGGGACGCCGCAATCAACCATCCGTTTGTGGATCAGTTGCTCGGCGGGAGTCTTTCCGACGACGACCTTCGGCGCTACCTTGTGCAGGACTACCAGTTCTGCGATGCCTTCATAGCGCTCCTCGGGCAGGCTGTGGCGTCTGCTCCATCCTTGTCCTCACGGTTGGTGTTCGCGCGGGTCCTGGGAGCATTCGCATCGGACGAGAACACGTACTTCCAAGACTGCTTCGATGAACTGGACGTTGCGGACGCTGACCGGATCGGGCCTGTTTTGGGAGCCGTGACCCGGGACTTTGATTCCCTCATGCGCAGCGCCCTGGCTACCCGCTCCTATCCGGACGTCCTGGCTGTCCTCCTTGTTGCCGAGTGGCTTTACGGGGACTGGGCCGCGCGGGCCCGAGATCCTGAACTGTGGCCAGCCGCGCCAAAGCACTCGGAGTGGATCCGCCTCCACAATAATCCCGAGTACAACGCCTGGGTGACGTGGCTACGGGAGGAGTTCAACGCCGTCGAGCCTGTAGATCCGGAAGTTCGCGACCGCGTTACGGAGACGTTCCGCGAGGCTGTGCGTTTGGAGCTCGCGTTCTTTGATGCCGCCGTTGTCCCGTCAGGCGCCCCGTCATCCGTCCCGGCTTAGAGAGCAACAAGTGGCTGTCCCTATGAAAGAGGCGGCAACTGCAGTGGCGTGACGCGAAAAGAGTTAGTGAATGTGGGATGCGAACGCAGAGCTGAGGGCGAAATATGAGACCACAGCCCCCTCCGGCTCAACTTGCTCGCGCGCGTAGGAGCATGCCACAGCGATGTCGTCCAGGTCGGTCCAGTGCCAGCTGTCCGGGCAGTGGTGGTTATCGCAGAATTGCCACGTCATTTCGTTCCTCAGTCATCGCCCTGTTTGTCCTTATATAGGACCGCTCCGGGGCGGGATCGTGACGAGGAAAGTATGGTGACCTGCGTCCTACTGGCGGGTCACTGAAAACGAAAAGATGAGAGCCGACACGAGGGCCAGGGCGGCAATACCGTAACCGACAACCAAGGCTGCAATCGCGAAGGGCCGTCCGCGTTCTCCACGTTGCTGGATCTGGTTGAGGGCGACGTGGCCTGCGCCCACAACGAAGACTGCGATGACGGCCATCCCGGCGAAGAACAGACCCACGAGGGCCAGCACTGCCATCGCTGCTGCCACGATGGCTTGGCGGTTGATCGGTTGGACGGATGCTTCCGTTTGGCCGGTTTGAACGATCTCCGTTGACATGTTCTCTCCCCATTTGTCGGTGCCAACGAGTCTATCCTCGCGCATGCCATAACTGCGTTGCGGGGCCCACTCTGCGCGCTTCGCGTCGGATTTGAAGCGCAGAGCAGGCCCCGCAACGTAAAGAAACTCCTAGCGGTGCTTGAACTCGGGCTCCCGCTTCCCGCTGAATGCGGCCATGCCTTCCTTCTGGTCCTCGGTGGCGAACAGCGAGTGGAATACCCGCCGTTCGAAGAGCACTCCCTGGGCCAGACCCATTTCAAAGGCGGCATTGACGGCTTCCTTGGCCACCATGGCCGTGGGCTTGGACTTGGAAGCGATGACCTCGGCGGCTTTCACAGCTTCGTCAATGACTTCAGCTGCGGGGACAATCCTGGACACAAGGCCTGAGCGTTCAGCTTCCTCGGCGTCCATGAAACGGCCTGTCAGGACCATGTCCATCGCTTTGGCCTTCCCCACGGCACGGGTGAGCCGCTGGGAGCCGCCCATGCCGGGGATGACACCCAGGTTGATTTCCGGTTGGCCGAACTTGGCGTTGTCCCCGGCAATGATGAAGTCCGCCATCATCGCCAGTTCGCAGCCACCACCCAGGGCAAAGCCGGAGACGGCAGCAATGACGGGGATCCGGAGCCGGGTGAGGTCCTCCCAGCGGCGGAACCAGTCCGCCGCATACATTTCCATGTAGCTCTTGGAGGACATCTCCTTGATGTCGGCGCCTGCCGCGAACGCCTTGGCGGATCCCGTGATGACCACGGCGCCGATGCCAGGATCGGTGTCCATTGCGGTGACTGCGTCCACAAGTTCGTTCATGAGTGCTGTATTCAGCGCATTCAACGCTTCCGGCCGGTTCAACGTCACCAAACCCACGCGGCCCCGACGTTCCACCAGGATGTTCCCGTACTGCTCCGTCATGCTCTCCCTCTCACTCAACGTCGTCATGTACAGAATCTCTCACACAGACTTGTCGCGTATGTCCGTGATGATGCCTGAGAAGTCGCGTCCGGCACCCTCGCCCGCGGCGTAGGCATCGTAGATCCGGGATGCCAACGGTCCCATTTCCGCTGCAACTCCAGTGCTTTCCAACGCATTGACGGCCAGCCGAAGATCCTTGGCCATCAGTGCCCCCGCAAAACCGGGCTGGTAGTCGCGGTTGGCGGGGCTGGTGGGGACAGGACCGGGAACAGGACAGTTGGTGGTCAGGGCCCAGCACTGTCCGGAGGCGTTGGAAGCGACGTCGAACAGTGCCTGGTGGGTGAGTCCAAGTTTCTCCCCGAGCACGAAGGCCTCTGCGACGGCAATCATGGAAACGCCCAGGATCATGTTGTTGCAGACCTTGGCCGCCTGCCCTGCACCGTGGTCGCCGCAGTGCACGATCCTCTTGCCCATGAGTTCCAGGATGGGTTTGACGGTCTCAAAATCCTCAGGCAAAGCGCCCACCATGAAAGTCAGGGTGCCGGCCTCGGCGCCCACCACGCCACCGGAAACCGGCGCATCCACGGAACGGTGGCCAGCGTCAACAGCAATGACGGCCGCCTCCCGCGCCTCGTCAACGTTGATGGTGGAACAATCCAGGAACAAGGTATCCGGTGCGGCTACTGACAGCAGCCCGGGCCCGTCAACCCCGCGGTACGCATCCAACACGTGCTTGCCGCTAGGCAACATGGTCAACACCACGGCCGCGCCGTCCACGGCTTCCTGCGCCGTGGATGCCATGGGAATTCCGTGGGCCTTGGCGGCCTCGACGGCGGCCGGCACAGGGTCATAACCGATCACATCGTGTCCGGCTTTGATCAGGTTGGCCGCCATAGGCCCGCCCATATGGCCGAGTCCGAGGAAAGCGATGAGTCCCGTTGCCGATGCTGCGTTCTCTGTCATGTCGTCTCCTTCAACTGGCTAACAAACTGGCTGGACAAGCGGCTGGACATGCGGGCTGCACAACCCGGCGGTCACGTGGCGTCAGCGCCCAAGGCGGCGAGCCCCAGCTCGCGGTCGCCGAGCGGCGCAAAGTAGCCCTCGACGTCGGACTCGCGCACCTCAGCCAAAGTGGGAGGCTTCCACTGCGGGTTCCGGTCCTTGTCCACCACCTGTGCACGGATCCCCTCCCGGAAATCAGGCCCGGCCAGGCAGCGCAGTCCCACCCGGTATTCCTGGTCCAGCGCTTCCTCCAGCGACATCCCCGGCACACGCCGCAAGGATGCCAAAGTGACCTTCACAGATGTGGGCGACTTCGTCTCAATGGTGTCGGCCGCAGAAGCTGCCTCGGGCGAAGATTCCCCCAACGAGCGCAAACTCCGTACGATCTCCTCCGCGTCGTCATAGGCGTAGGCGGCATCGATCCACTCCCGCTGGCCAGCGATGGCCGAGTCCGGCGCCGCTTGGGCAAAACGCCCGACGGCGGCCTCCGCCGTCGAGCTTTCCAGCGCCTCTGCCAGCGCCGCGAGGTTTTCGGACGGCACAAAGTGATCCGCGAGGCCAAGGAACAAGGCATCGGCCCCGGAGAGGTGCGCGCCCGTCAGCGCGGCGTGGGTTCCCGTTTCCCCCGGCGAGCGCGACAACAAAAAGGTGCCGCCGACGTCGGGCACGAACCCAATGGTGGTCTCGGGCATGCCTGTACGCGTCCGCTCAGTAACAATGCGCACCGAGCCGTGCGCCGAAACCCCCACGCCGCCGCCCAGCACCAACCCGTCCATGAAGGCGACATAGGGCTTGGGGTAACGGGCAATGAGCGAGTTCAGCCGGTACTCGTCGGCCCAGAACTCCGCCGTTTCCGTTCCGCCGTGCAGCATGTCCTTGTAGATGGCAACAATGTCTCCGCCGGCGCATAGCCCGCGGTCGCCAGCGCCGCGCACCAGGACGGTTGCTACGGCGTCGTCGTCAGCCCAGGCAGCCAACTGCTGGAGCATGGCTTTCACCATTCCCGCGCTGAGGGCGTTGACTGCCCGGGGCCGGTTGAGCGTTACGATGCCAAGATGGCCGCGGCGCTCAAAGAGAACTTCGTCTGTGTCCAAAGCCCCCATCAGCTACCTGCCGGCATGATGAAGCTGGCGCCCTGTCGAATGCCGGAAGGCCACCGCGACGTCACCGTCTTGGTCTTGGTGTAGAAGCGGAAGGCGTCGGCGCCGTGCTGGTTGAGGTCGCCGAAACCGGATGCCTTCCAGCCGCCGAAGGTGTAGTACGCGATCGGTACAGGAATGGGGACGTTGATGCCCACCATGCCCACTTCGACGCGGCTGGCGAAGTCGCGGGCGGAGTCGCCGTCGCGGGTGAAAATTGCGACGCCGTTGCCAAACTCGTGCTCACTGCAGAGCCTTAGCGCTTCGTCGTAGTCAGCCGCGCGCAGCACGCTGAGGACGGGGCCGAAGATCTCTTCCTTGTAGATCTTCATGTCCTTGGTGACGTTGTCGAAGAGCGTGGGACCAACCCAGAAGCCGCCGTCGTAGCCTTCCACTGTGAGTCCACGGCCATCGGTGACCAGGGTTGCGCCTTCGTCAACGCCGGACTGGATGTAGCCTTCGATTCTTTCCTTCGCGGAGGCAGCAACCACAGGCCCGAAGTCCGAGTCCTTGTCCAGGCTGTGGCCGACTTTGAGGTGTTTGACGCGCTCGGTCAGCTTGGCCACCAGGGCATCGGCAGTCTGCTGGCCAACGGGAACCGCAACGGAAATCGCCATGCAACGTTCACCGGCGGAACCGTAGCCCGCGCCAATCAGGGCGTCGGCGGCCATGTCCAGGTCTGCGTCGGGCATGATCACCATGTGGTTCTTTGCCCCGCCGAAGCATTGTGCGCGCTTGCCGTGCGCAGCCGCGGTGGCGTAGATGTACTGGGCGATCGGCGTGGAACCAACGAAGCCAATGGCCTTGACGCGCGGATCCTCAAGCAGGGCGTCGACGGCTTCTTTATCACCGTTGATCACGTTGAAAACGCCGTTGGGAACACCGGCTTCGCTGTACAGCTCGGCAAGCCGCAACGGAACGGAGGGATCCCGTTCGGAGGGCTTGAGGATGAAAGCGTTGCCGGCTGCGAGCGCGGGGCCCGACTTCCAGAGGGGGATCATGGCTGGGAAGTTGAACGGCGTAATACCGGCAACCACGCCAAGCGGTTGGCGCAGAGAGTGCACGTCAATGCCCTGCCCCGCGTTGTCCGAGAACTCGCCCTTGAGCAGGTGCGGCGCCCCTGCGGAGAATTCGACTACCTCGATGCCGCGCTGGATGTCTCCCTTGGCGTCGGCGAACGTTTTGCCGTGTTCGGAGGACAGGAGCTTTGCGAGCTCGTCAATGTTCTCGTTGACCAAGTCAACAAACTTCAGCAGGATGCGTCCCCGGCGTTGCGGGTTCATCGCCGCCCATTCGAGCTGGCCCTTCTCGGCATTTGCAATCGCGTTGCGGACCTCGTCCGCGCTGGCCAGCGGAAGCCGCGCCTGCACTTCGCCCGTGCAGGGATCGAAGACATCGCTGAACCGTCCGGACGTGCCGTCGATCCTCTGGCCGTCTACGTAGTGTGAAAGCTCGCGCACCATGGTGGAATGCTCCTTTGCATCGTGAATGACTGCCGTGCGGCTGGTTCCAGTAATCGGCAGGAACGCCTCAGCGACTGTGAGCCAGGTCATCTCTGAACCGAATATACTCGGACTTCCTACTAATTTCCAGAGGCGGTTTTTCGGACCCTGTCCAACAGCGCACAGTAGCTAGTGCACCTCTTTGAGTCCCTTGTAGGCGTCCAGCGCATCCTGCCGGGTGGTCTTGAGATCCACGATTTCCTCCGGGTAATCCGGTGTGCCGAACTCCTCGATCCAGCGGGCTATGTACTTGCCCTGGGGATCGAATTTGGTGCGTTGCGCCTGCGGATTGAAGATCCTGAAAAACGGCGAAGCGTCCGCCCCTGAGCCCGCCACCCACTGCCAATTCGCAGGGTTGGATGCCGGGTCAGCGTCCACCAAGGTGTCCCAGAACCACTGCTCGCCGAGTTGCCAATGTATGCCCAGGTTCTTCACCAGGAAGCTGGCCGCGACCATCCTCACCCGGTTGTGCATCCACCCTGTCTGCCAGAGTTGCCGCTGCCCGGCGTCCACCAAGGGGAAACCCGTGCGGCCCTGCTGCCAGGCCCGAAGCTCCTCTGCTGCAGACTCGTGACCTTCTTGAGCATTCGCGGGGCGGGAGCCATCGCCATCCGGCCAAGCCCACGGGAAGTGGTCGAACTCTTTGCGCAGGTTCGCTGTGGCCAGGTCCGGGTTATGGAAGTACTGGTGCCAACAGAACTCACGCCAGCCGAGTTCGGAGGCGAAAATACCTCTGCTTTCCGAGCTATTGGAAGCCAGGGCATGCCACACCTCGAACGGGCTGAGCTCACCCCAACGCAGGTATGGCGAAAGACAACTGCTGCCATCGACGTCCGGTCGATTACGGCCTTCGCTGTAATTTGCGAGTCCGTCCGCCACGAATTGCCTAAGCCGCTGGTGTCCGGCAGCAGATCCCGGCGTCCATGCCTCCCCCAACCCTGTGGACCAGTCAGGGTTGGTAGGCAACAGGTGCCACGATTCCAACGAATCACAGCCTGTCAGTTCGCCCGCGTAGCCGTGGCCGGACGCCGGCACAGCCAACGGGTCCCGGAAGTCCTGCGCTGAAACGGTCCGCCAAAAAGGAGTGAAAACCTTGTACTGCCCGCCGGTCTTGGTGGTGACTTCCCACGGCTCATGAAGCAGGGACGCTTGAAAACTCTCCACATGCATGCCGGCCTCACGAGCCCACGTCTTGATCCCGGCGTCCACCATCCGCTCAGCGGGGCCGTACCGGCGGTTCCAGAACAGCGCGCCGGCGCCGACCGCCGTCGTGATCTCCTGAACAACCGCGGCAGCCGGTCCCCGACGCAACAACAGCGGTATTCCGAGCGCCGCGAGATTGTCCTTCAGCGCGGCCAACGAGTGGTGGAGCCACCAGCGTGCGGCACCGCCGTGCGGCCGGATGCCGGGCGATTCTTCGTCCAGGACGTAGAGTGCCACCGCCGCGCCATCATCGACGGCGGCACGCAAGGCGGGGTTGTCCCTGACCCTCAGGTCGTCGCGGAACCAGACGATGGATGGCCTCAAATTACTACCCTCTTCCGAATCGGCATACAGCTGATGCCCCTGGGAAGGCATCCTAAGGGCATCAGCTGAACAACAAACCCGGAACTCAGGGGGTTACCTCAATGAGGGAACCGAGTCCTCATTTATTTGGCTGAATTCGGGGGCGCTGGTGTCGGTTTCACTCCAGACGGGGACACTGTTCATCACGTAGTCCCTGGCTGCGGGACCCACCATGTTCAGGCCGGAGTAGATGCGCTGGCCATGATTCTTCCTGGCGCGCAAGCCTTCAAGTTCAAGGGCGGTCCTGAAAGCGGAATCGGGAATGGGCACTTTGCGTCCGAGGACGCACCAACTGATGTAGAGGCCGTAGAGGGTGTCGAAATCCAGACCCTGCTCGGTGTCGTCGTCAAACACCACACAGTCACTGAGGAAACTACTGATTTGGGTGTCGGTCATTGCGGGGCCTCCGGTGGCGGAAGTAAAAACGGGCCGCCGGGCTGCATCAGCGAATGTCCTGTTCACCCACTATAGTCCTCCTGGGGTTCGCCTGTACCGGAAAGTAGGTTAACTCTGGATGCATTCTCTGCGGCGACACCGTCAAACGAACCTTCAACCCTCTGGTGCCCACCGCCGCATCGGCGTAGCTTCGGATACGTCCACACATGCGGCTGCACACCGGCCCCTCGGGCGAGCCAGGCAACGGTTTGCGTGGGCACTGTGGCTGATTGACTGTTCCGCTGATTGGAGGCACAGACGTGGCTGGATGGAATGCCGATACTGCCGCCGGGCCCCTTGGTTCCGGCACGGTCACTCTGGTGGAAGGCTCGTCATTCTGCATTTCTGCCGCCAACGGAGACATCCGCCCTGAGCTACCGCAGGGTGTCTTCCATCTGGACACCCGGATCCTCTCCAAGTGGGAACTGACGGTCAACGGACAACCACTTGAGCCACTGGCCGCGGAGACCAAGGAACCTTACCGGGCGCTCTTTGCCTCCCGGGTGCCCCGTTCCGATGGATACGCGGACAGTCCGCTGCTGGTGGAGCGGCTGCGCGAGGTCGGGGCCGGAATCCTGGAGAAGATCACAGTCCGGAACTACTCCACCAAAGCGGCGGATTGCCGGATCCTGTTGACGGTCGAGTCTGACTTCGCGGACCTTTTTGAGGTGAAGGAGGCCAGGATTACCCGCCACTGGACCGAGACCCGGCTTCCTGAAGGCAATTCACTGGAAATTCGCGGCAAATGGGAGGGTTTCCGAAAAAGCGTCGTCATCCAGGCTGAAGGTGCGGGTGCCGGAGCAAAGGCGTTGGGCTTCACCGCGAAAATTCCCCCTTTTGGGAGCTGGAGTACCCGCGTGAGCGTGGTGCCCACCGTTGATGGAGCCGGCACGCCGGTGCCGTTCACCCATCCAGCCCAGGGTGAGCTCTCCCCCAGCGACAGGCGCAGGCAGGAGTGGGTAGCCAGGATCCCTGCCTTGCAAATCAGCAACCACTCCATCGAGAGCACGCTCCGCCGCAGCTATGAGGACCTGGGCGCCCTCCGGATCCAGGACCCGGAACATCCGGACAGGGTGGTGGTTGCTGCCGGCGCGCCGTGGTTCATGACGTTGTTTGGCCGCGACTCGCTGTGGGCTTCGGAAATGGCCCTGCCGGTGGACCCGTCACTGGCCTTGGGCACGCTGCGAACGTTGGCCGACCGCCAGGGAACGGTGGTGGATCCGGTCAGTGAGGAAGAACCGGGCAAGATCCTCCACGAGGTGAGGCTCGACGTCTCCAGCGGCCTCGCTCTCGGCGGAAAGTCCGCGTACTACGGCAGCGTTGATGCAACCCCACTCTTCGTGGTTGTCCTGGGATCGGTCAGCCGCTGGGGATTCTCTAAGGACACTATCGCCGCCCTCCTGCCGAACGCCGACCGCGCCCTTGAGTGGATCCGTGATTACGGCGACCGGGACGGCGATGGCTTCGTGGAGTACGCGCGGCCCAACGAGCACGGGCTCATCAACCAAGGATGGAAGGACTCCTGGGACGGCATCAACTTTGCCGATGGCACCCTCGCTGAACCGCCCCTGGCGCTATGCGAAGTCCAGGCGTACGTGCACGGCGCCTATACGTCCCGGGCCTGGATGGCGTACGACGCCGGCGACCTCACCTTGGCTGCCGAACTTCAGGAACGCGCTGATCGCCTCAAGCAGAAGTTCAACGAAGAGTTTTGGCTTCCGGACAAGGGCTATTATGCCGTTGCATTGGACCGCGACAAGCGGCCTGTGGACGCATGCGCCTCCAACATGGGCCACACCATGTGGTTTGGCTTGATGGATGAGGACAAGGCCCCCTCTGTTGTGGAGCACCTGATGTCCCCGGAGATGTTCAGTGGTTGGGGAATCCGGACGTTGGCAAGCAACATGGGCGCCTACAACCCGGCCAGTTACCACAACGGCTCAGTCTGGCCGCACGACAATGCGCTGATTGTCCAAGGACTGCTGCGATACGGATTTGTGGAGGAAGCACAACGGATTGCCACAGCCTTGCTGGAAGCCGCCGAGTATTCAGGCGGCCGGCTCCCGGAACTCTTCTGCGGATTCGACCGGAAACAATTCAGCGAACCAGTTCCGTATCCAACCGCCTGCTCACCCCAGGCATGGGCTGCCACAACGCCCATTCAGCTGGTGATGGGCCTCATGCGCTACGACGCCCACATATCGTTGGGCGGCGTCTGGCTGGATCCTGTTTTGCCGTCGTCCTTCGGAGACCTCCACATCGGCAACGCCCCCATGGGAAGCGACCGCATCACCATCGACATTGTCGGATCGAAGCCCACGGTCCAAGGCCTGCCGGATGGCTTGACGTTCCGCCATGCGCAGCGGCCTTGGCTCACGGAGCTACTGGAACAAGCACACCTACGGGGCCCGGAAACCTGAGGTCCGACAAAACTGAGGGCCGGAAAAGTGGGGCCCATGTGGGGCCCATGTGGGGCCCAAAAAAGCGAGCCGCCCGGAAAGTCCCTTTCAAAGGATACTTCCCGGGCGGCTTCAAGCGGGGTCAGTGAGTGGGCAACAGGCCTTACTGGATGGCTGCTTTGAGTTCCTTGGCGGCCAGTTCCGGATCAAGGGCGCTGTAGATGGCGCTACCGGCCACGGCTACGTCGGCACCGGCCAACTGCACGGCCTGGATGGTGGAGAGGTTGACGCCGCCTGCAACCGAGAACGGTACACGGGCTTCTTCACCGGCGTTAAGGAGTCCGCGAAGATCGAAGCCAGGCTGGGCTTGCTCGTCCAGGCCAGCGTGGAATTCGATGAACTTGGCCCCGAGAGCGCGGGCTTCCTTCGCACGGGTGACCTTGTCGGCAACGCCGATCAGGTCAACCACGATGCCCTTGTTGTGCGTCTGGGCTGCCTTGACGGCGCCTGCAATGGTGGAGTCGTCTGCCGTTCCGAGCACTGAGACGAGGTCGGCGCCGGCCTTGAAGGCGATGTCGGCTTCGAGTTCGCCAGCGTCCATGGTCTTCATGTCGGCGAAGACGATCTTGGTGGGGTGTGCTTCCTTGATCGCGGTCACTGCGGAGAGGCCCTCTGCCTTGATCAGCGGCGTGCCCAGTTCGATGATGTCAACGTGCTCGGCGACTTTGCCGGCCAGGTCCAGGGCTGCCTCGGTGGTGAGGAGGTCAAGTGCGACTTGGAGTTTCATAGTGTTCTTACTTTCTTTGTGGGTTGTGTTGAGTTGGTGCGGTCCCAAGTAGGTAGCAGCAGAGCCCCTTTTGAGCGTCCATAACGGCCTCTGCTGCTACTTAGTTGGGCTTACTCGAGGTTGGCGTGACGCAGCCAGAGCTGTTCAGCGGGTTCGTCGGCGGCGTCCCAGAGGGTCTGGAAAACCGACTCCGTGGCGAGGAACAGCGCCTGCTCGAAAAGGCTGCCGGAGTACTGGCGCGAAATGTTTGAACCGTGGTCCGTCTTTTGGGCCGCCGGGATAATCACCAAAGCGTCGGCCAGCCCGGCCAAGGGCGAGTCTGCATTGGTGGTGATGGCTGCAACCTGTGCACCTGCTTCAAGTGCGGTCTGGGCGGCTTTGACCACACCGGACGTCGTACCTGAACCGGATGCAACCACCAGGAGGTCTCCGGAACTGATGGCTGGCGTGGTGGTGTCACCGGCGACATGGACGGTCAGGCCGAGGTGCATCAGCCTCATGGCCGCCATCCTGAGGACCAGGCCGCTGCGCCCTGCTCCTGCAAGGAACACACGTCCGGCACCCTTGATCCTGTCCGCAAGATGGGCCAACTGGGCGTAGTCAATGCCGGAGGTAGTGTCAGCGACTTCGCCCAGGATCAGGGATACATTGCCGGCTACGTCCGCGCTCGTGGCAGTTGCTGTTTCTGCGGTGACGTTCACATTCACTCCTTCGTGGATAGGTGCTCAAGCCTTTCGGGCCTATAGACAAGTCTTCCGGGCAGTTCGGGTAGGGGGAACGCCGAAAACGAGCAGTTCATACCACCCTTTTGGGTAGTTAACGTGGCTCCTCTTCGTTTAGGCTGCATCCATGACCCAGCTGGCAGAGACCAAACGCCGCCCGGATAGCGGATCCCTTCCGTGGCAACTTCTGGACGCCATCGCAGATATTGCGCAAGCACCCCTGATGCGTATTGCAGAGACCCTGCGTGGCGCCCTTGCACCCTTCATCAAATGCAGCGCCCTGGTGATCTTTACCGAGGACTGCACGGGCCGGCCGCAAAAGAAGGCGGGCGAGGAAAGCATTGTCAGCAGGGTTTCCATCCCGGAACTGGACCGTGTAAGGGCCGTGATTCCAGGCGGTGGCCCCTGGCGGGGCAAGGCTGTTGTTGCCGGGAAAGAGCGGGAGGTTTTGGCCTTGGGCTATGCGCCCAGCAACGCCCTCCTGGTCCTCACGGATCCTCTGGAAGGCCAGGCAGAAGATGCCGGGCGTGTCCTCTCCTACCTTTGGCGGCTCACTGCGGCCCGTATCCAGGAGAAGGTCTCTGACGCGCCGCCGTCGTACCTTCTGGAATCCCGCGCCGCATCAGCGGAGCGGATCCGCGTAACTGCCGAGCTGGTGGATCAACACTCCACCACATTGGAAACCGTGCTCGCGGCGTTGAGGTCCAACTCCATGGACGACCACGCGGCCCGAACAGCCGTCACAGACATGACCGTCAAGGCCCTGATCAGCCTGCGGACGTTGAACGACCGCACCAGCGATCTTGTGGAGGAGCCGGTCAGCACGGCGTTCGAAAGGCTTCGCGATGACCTCCGGCCGCTGATGCACTTCAGCAACATCGATATCCAGTTCATCGAACCGCCTGCGAACGGCAGGGCGTTGCCGGGGGAAGTAGCCCACGCCGCCCGCGCCGTGGTTCGAGGCCTGGTCCTGGCTATCGCCGAGCAACCTGACGTGCATCGTGTCCGGGCACAGTGGGACTGCGACGGCGAGAACCTGCTCATCAACGTCCGTGACGATGGCAGGGGCGAGCTATCCCCCGAGGCTCCCAATATCGAACGCCTGCGCCAACGCGTGCAAGCCGTTAACGGCAGGATGAGCCTGGACGTCATGCAGGGCTGGGGAGCCGACATCTCGGTTGTGTTGCCGTTGGATGCACCATCAGCTCCGGCAGGGGATGTCGCGGCTTGGGGCCTTGCGGCGAGGGAGTTGGAAGTCCTGCAATTACTGGCGGCCGGCCAACGTAACCGGGCCATCGCCGCTGAACTCAATGTCAGCGAAAATACTGTGAAATTTCATATCCGGAATCTCTTCCGGAAGCTCGACGTCCGGTCCCGCACTGAGGCCATCGCTTTGGCGCACAGTGCGGGACTCCGGTAGTCGGCCGCTTAGTCCTGCTTTAGGAGGGCCAGCGTCCCGCGCTCGGCTCCGATGGTGGTGTTGTCCCCATGCCCGGTACGCACTACCGTGTGGGCGGGCAGGGTCAGGAGCCGTTCCCGGATGGATGCCAGGATGGTGGGGTAATCGCTGTAAGACCGCCCGGTTGCGCCCGGACCACCGTTAAACAGGGTGTCTCCGGTGAAGACCGTGTCCTGTTCCTCCAGCAGGAAGCACGTGGACCCGGGAGAGTGGCCGGGCGTGTGGATGGCCCGCAATTCAGCTCCAGCGACCGTGAAAACGTCGCCGTCGCTGAGGTACTTGTCCGGCGTGGTGTCCGGATAGACCTGCTCCCACAACACCAGATCCTCGGGATGCAGGTAGATGGGCGCTTGAACGGCGTCAGCGACCTCCCGCACGGCCCCAATATGGTCGTTGTGGGCGTGGGTCAGCAGGATGGCCAGGACTTTGCGGCCCTGCACCTGCTCGATGATGGCCTGGGCATCGTGCGGGGCATCGATGATGACGCATTCCTGCTCATCCCCCACAATCCAGACGTTGTTGTCCACGTCCCAGGTGCCGCCGTCGAGCGAAAACGTTCCGGAAGTGACGCGGTTCTCTACGGTGACGGCCATCAGAGCGCCACCGCCGGTTCGATTTCCACTACGGAGCGAAGGACTTTGCCCTCCTGCATCCGGGCGAAGGCTTCCTCCACCTGGTCGATCGTGATGCGTTCGGTCACGAAGGCGTCCAGGTTCAGGTTGCCTTGCTTGTAGTGCTCCACCAGCATCGGGAAGTCGCGCGAAGGCAGGCAGTCGCCGTACCAGGAGGACTTCAAGGAACCGCCGCGGCCGAAGACATCCAGCAGCGGCAACTCCAGTGTGGCGGTGGGCGAAGGAACGCCAACCAGGACAACGCGGCCTGCGAGGTCGCGGGCATAGAAAGCCTGCTTGTACGTCTCGGGACGTCCGACGGCGTCAATCACCAGGTCTGCGCCGTTGCCTCCCGTCAGGGCCCGGATAGCTTCTACCGGGTCCTCGATGCTGGAGTTCACTCCGTGGGTGGCTCCCAGGGACTTGGCCATGTCCACCTTGTTGGCATCGATATCCACGGCAATGATGGTGGTGGCACCGGCCAACCTGGCGCCGGCGATCGCGGCAATGCCTACGCCGCCGCACCCGATGACGGCCACGGACTCACCACGCTTGACCTCACCGGTATTGATGGCCGCACCGATGCCGGCCATCACGCCGCATCCCAGCAGACCCACTGCGGCAGGATCAACCGAATCATCTACCTTGGTGCATTGACCCGCAGCCACGAGGGTCTTCTCGGCGAAGGCGCCGATTCCCAGAGCGGGCGAAAGCTCAGTGCCGTCCTCCAGCGTCATCTTCTGGGTAGCGTTGTGGGTGTTGAAGCAGTACTGCGGCTGGCCCTTGGCGCAGGCACGACATTGACCGCACACCGCACGCCAGTTCAGGATGACCCTGTCTCCGGGGGCAACATCCGTGACATCCGGGCCCACCGCGCTGACCACGCCTGTGGCCTCGTGGCCCAGAAGGAACGGGAAATCGTCCGAGATGCCACCCTGCTGGTAGTGCAGATCGGTGTGGCACACACCGCAGGTGAGGATATCCACCAATGCCTCACCCGGCCCTGGATCCGGCACCAGGATGGTCTCCAACGTGACGGGAGCGTTCTTTTCCTTGGCGATGACAGCTTTTACTTTGTGAACCACGATCGGTTCCTTTCTCGGGTCGCGGAGAACTGGCAGTAGTTTGGATCAGGCACGGACGACAATCATCACACCCACACCTGATAACCGGTTGACTTATCGAACAGCCTCCTTGTGGATGCCCCGGCAGCTGCGATCCAAAGGACGGAGTCGTCGTCGGACGCCTGCTCAACCACGCCGGTCATGACAAGGTCGTCCGAGAGCCAGACCTCCACAGTATGGCCTGTTAACTGTGCCCAGTCCTTGCGCAGGCCGCGCCCGGTGATTGTCCTGTCCGGTTTCGCCCCCAACATCGCACGTCACCAGCCGCGTTCTGCCAGGCGGTGGGGCTGCGGGATTTCGTCGACGTTGATGCCGACCATCGCTTCGCCCAGGCCGCGGGAGACCTTGGCGATCACATCGGGATCGTCATAGTAGGCGGTGGCCTTCACGACGGCGGCAGCGCGCTCGGCAGGGTTGCCGGACTTGAAAATGCCGGAGCCAACGAACACACCGTCGGCGCCGAGCTGCATCATCATCGCAGCATCGGCCGGGGTCGCGATGCCACCAGCGGTGAACAGGACCACCGGAAGCTTGCCCGTGGCAGCCACTTCCTTGACCAGTTCGTACGGGGCCTGCAGTTCCTTGGCCGCAACATACAGCTCGTCCTCGGGAAGGGCTGCGAGCTTGGCGATCTCGGAACGGATCTTGCGCATGTGCCCGGTGGCGTTGGAAACATCCCCGGTGCCGGCTTCGCCCTTGGAACGGATCATCGCCGCGCCCTCGTTGATGCGGCGCAGGGCCTCACCAAGGTTGGTGGCGCCACAGACGAAGGGAACGGTGAAGTTCCACTTGTCGATGTGGTTGATGTAGTCGGCCGGGGTCAGGACCTCGGACTCGTCGATGTAGTCCACGCCGAGGGACTGCAGGACCTGGGCTTCGACGAAGTGGCCGATGCGGGCCTTGGCCATGACCGGGATGGACACGGCGGCGATGATCTGATCGATCATGTCGGGATCGGACATGCGGGACACGCCACCCTGGGCGCGGATGTCGGCGGGTACGCGCTCGAGCGCCATGACGGCGACGGCACCGGCGTCCTCGGCGATACGGGCCTGCTCGACGTTAACGACGTCCATGATGACGCCGCCCTTGAGCATCTCAGCCATGCCCCGCTTGACGCGGCCCGAGCCAGTGAGCGTGATGTGTTCGAACGGGCGTGGTGTAAAGGTCACGTGATACTCCAAGGGACTGAAGCCTGCGATTCATCACAAGCTCCCGGAACTGCACGCCCGGCCAAGAGCCAGGAGAACACCTGATATCCGGGTGATATATTAGTTAGAGTTCAGTATGCAATCGCCGAAGCCGGGAGTCAATCCCGGATCGCGCCAGGCAAATTTCTATGCTGCGAAAAGTGCCGTGCGGACGGCGTGCTCAAAGCCCGTGACGTGCGCCTTTGCAAGCTCTGCGGCCTTCTCCTCATCACCATCGATGACCGCGCGCAAGAGGTCCAGGTGTTCGCGCACGTGATGCTCAAGGTCCGGTAGCCGATCCAGGACCATGCACCAAATTCGGGTGGCCAGGTTGTCATAGCGGATCAGGACATCCTCGAGATGTGGATTCGCCGCGGCTGCGTAAATGCCCTGGTGGACGCTGGCATCCAGGCGCAGGGTCTCCACTACGGAGGCGCCGGCAACATCGAAGTCCTCCACGGCCTTCATGACGTCCCGCAGATGCTGCCTCGTAGCCGCAGAAGCCACGCGCGCCGCGCGTGCCGCGGCCAGTGGTTCCAGTTGGGTGCGGATCTCTGAGATAAAGGCCAGGTCAGTCACGTCCACGCGGGTGGCAAAGGTGCCCCGGCGCGGATAAGTGACCACCAGGCGGTCCAGTTCCAACCGCTTCAAGGCTTCGCGCACGGGGGTGCGCCCAATCCCGAGGTCCTTCGCCAACTGGTCATCATTGAGGAGATCCCCGGGCTTGATGTCCAGCATCAGGAGCCGGTCGCGCAAACGCTCATACGCGACGTCGGCCAAGGATTTCCTGCTGGTATCGTCCGAGATTGCCAGAGTTCCAAATGCCACAGTGCCAGCCCTTTCCGCAGTTCCCGAAAACCTATTGACCTGTCCTTGAGACCAGTATACGCTGATTCCCAATCCTAATATATCAGTACGGGACTCAAGAATATATCTAAAGGAGGAGACATGACCCTCGTGGCGACAGACTCACCAACAAGCATCCTGCCCCAGCCAGCAGCGCTCAATGACGAGCAGGCTCAGAAGTTCGTACTCACATTGTCGTGCGTCGAACGCGCCGGAATCGTGCAGGCGGTCACAACCTTCCTGTTTGAGCGCGGCTTCAACATTGACGAACACCAGCAGTTCGACGACGGCATCCGCCAGACGCTGCACCTTCGCACCGCCTTTTCCGGCTCCCCCGAATATTCGGCGGACCGGCTTGAGGAAGAGTTCAGTGCAATCGCTGACCGCTTCGACATGAAATTCAGCTTCCATGACCAGACCAAGAAGCGCGTGCTGGTCATGGTGTCCAAGTTTGGACACTGCCTTAACGATCTCATCTTCCGCTGGCGCGGCGGCAGCCTGGGCGGAGACCTCGTAGCTGTTGTTTCCAACCACGAGACCCACCGCGCCATGGCCGAGGCAGCCGGACTGCCCTTCATCCACATCCCGGTTACGCCTGACACCAAGGCCGAGGCGGAGCAGAAGCTCCTGGAACTCGTGGATGAGTACAAGGCCGACCTGGTGGTGCTCGCCCGCTACATGCAGGTACTCTCCGATAACCTGTGCCGCTCCCTCGAGGGCCGGGCCATCAATATCCACCACTCGTTCCTGCCTGGATTCAAGGGCGCCCGCCCCTACCACCAGGCCTATGATCGTGGCGTGAAGCTTGTTGGAGCAACCGCGCACTATGTCACGGCAGACCTCGACGAGGGCCCGATCATCGAGCAGGAAGTCATCCGCGTGGACCACAGCTACGGCCCCAACGCGCTCTCAACGGTGGGCCAGGATGCTGAAGCACTGGCACTGTCCAGGGCTGTCCGCTGGCACTGCGAACACCGCGTGCTGCTGGACCAGACCAGCACAGTCGTCTTCCGGTAAGACACCCTCCCCACCGTCCACACACACGAACTTCAGCAGGAGAAACTTTCATGACATCGACGCCTCGCATTGTCATCATCGGCGCTGGGATTGTCGGCACCAACCTCGCCGACGAACTGGTCAGCCGCGGTTGGAACAACATCACCGTCCTGGACCAGGGGCCGCTGAACATGCCCGGAGGGTCCACGTCCCACGCACCCGGCCTGGTCTTCCAGACGAACCCTTCCAAGTCCATGGCACTGTTCGCCAAGTACACGGTGGAAAAGCTGCTCTCACTCACCGAAGACGGCCAGAGCTGCTTCAACCAGGTGGGAGGCCTTGAAGTCGCCACCACGGAGACCCGCCTTGCTGACCTGAAGCGCAAGCTCGGCTACGCACAGTCATGGGGCATCGACGGCAAGATCCTCTCCCGCGAGGAATGCAAGGAGCTCTACCCCCTGATCAACGAGGAAGACATCCTTGGTGGCCTTCACGTTCCCACCGACGGCCTGGCCTTGGCCGCCCGCGCGGTCCAGCTGCTGATCAAGCGGACCGAAGCTGCCGGAGTCAAGTACCTCGGCAACACCGAAGTCACGGGAATTGAGCAGTCCGGCCGACGCGTCACGGGCGTCCAGACCGCCGATGGCGTCATCCCCGCCGACATTGTGGTTTCCTGCGCCGGCTTCTGGGGTGCGAAAATCGGCGAGATGATCGGTATGTCCGTACCGCTCCTCCCGCTTGCCCACCAATATGTAAAAACGACGCCGGTTCCCGCCCAGAAGGGCAAGAACGAACTACCCAACGGCGCCCAGCTGCCCATCCTCCGCCACCAGGACCAGGATCTCTATTACCGCGAGCACGGCGAGCGCTACGGAATCGGCTCCTACGCACACCGCCCCATGCCTGTGGATCTTGACGAGCTGGGCAGCTACGAGCCCAGCAGCATCAGCGAACACAACATGCCTTCGCGCCTTGACTTCACCCTTGAGGACTTCCTCCCCGCGTGGGAAGCAACCAAGCAGATCCTGCCGGCACTGCGCGAAAGTGAGATCGAGGATGGCTTCAACGGCATCTTCTCCTTCACCCCGGACGGCGGCTCCCTGGTGGGCGAATCCAAGGAAGTTGACGGCTTCTTCGTTGCCGAGGCCGTGTGGGTCACCCACTCTGCCGGCATCGCCCGCGCCGTTGCCGAGGTACTGGTTGACGGCAAGTCGCAGATCGACCTTGGAGACTGCGACATCCACCGCTTCGAAGAAGTCCAGCTGACGCCTGAATACGTCAGCGAAACTTCGCAGCAGAACTTCGTGGAAATCTACGATGTCCTGCACCCGCTCCAGCCCAAGCTCTCCCCCCGCAACCTTCGCGTCAGCCCCTTCCATGCCCGGCACAAGCAGTTGGGTGGCTACTTCCTTGAGGGTGGCGGATGGGAGCGCCCGTACTGGTTCGAGGCCAACGCTGAACTTTTGAAGGAAATGCCTGACGAGTGGCAGCCGCCGGCCCGCGACGCCTGGTCCGGAATGTTCAGCTCCCCCATCGCCGCAGCCGAGGCGTGGAAGACCCGTACCGCAGTTGCCATGTATGACATGACTCCCCTCAAGCGCCTTGAGGTATCCGGTCCCGGTGCCCTGAAGTTGCTGCAGGAACTGACCACGGGTGATCTGGCCAAGAAGCCCGGCGCGGTCACCTACACGCTGCTCCTGGATGAGGCCGGTGGAATCCGAAGCGATATCACCGTGGCCCGCCTGAGTGAGGACACGTTCCAGTTGGGTGCCAATGGCAACATTGACACCGCCTACTTTGAGCGCGCTGCCCGTCACCAGACTGAAAACGGCAGCGCCGGCGATTGGGTCCAGGTTCGGGACACCACCGGTGGCACTTGCTGCATCGGCCTGTGGGGTCCGCTGGCCCGCGACCTCATGAGCAACGCCAGCAGCGACGACTTCACTAATGACGGCCTGAAGTACTTCCGCTCCAAGCAGGTCACCATCGGCGGCGTCACCGTTACCGCCATGCGGCTTTCCTACGTTGGTGAACTGGGCTGGGAGCTTTACACCAGCGCGGACAACGGCCAGCGCCTGTGGGATGCGCTCTGGAAGGCCGGCCAGCCGTTCGGCGTCATTGCCGCAGGACGCGCCGCCTTTAGCGCACTGCGCCTCGAAAAGGGCTACCGCTCGTGGGGCAGCGACATGACCACGGAGCACGACCCCTTCGAAGCAGGCCTCGGCTTCGCCGTAAAGATGGCCAAGGAGAACTTCGTCGGCAAGGCCGCCCTTGAGGGACGCACGGAGGAAAGCTCGGCACGGCGCTTGCGCTGCTTGACGGTCGACGACGGCCGTAGCCTGGTGCTGGGCAAGGAACCTGTGTTCTACAAGGACCAGGCAGTTGGTTACGTCACCAGCGCCGCCTACGGCTATTCGGTGAAGAAGCCAATTGCCTACGCCTACCTTCCTGCCGCCGTTTCAATTGGTGATTCCGTGGAGATCGAATACTTCGGACGCCGCATCCAGGCGACAGTCACCCAGGACCCGCTGTACGACCCCACCATGAGCAGGCTCCGCGGCTAAGGCCTGGCGGACGCTTCAGTTGGCCAGCGGCCCGGACTCATCCCCTCGCAACGGGGTCCGGGCCGCTGTCTTACCCGTTCTACTTCAGCCCGGCCTTACTTCGTCAACCAGCCCAGGAAGACACATGATCAGTTCAGAAACCATCAACGACTACCTTGCCAGGCTCGCTTCGCGGCAGCCCACCCCCGGCGGAGGTGCCGCCGCCGCCCTTCACGCCGCCCAGGGCGCCGCCTTGGTGGCCATGGTGGCCAGGTACACCACGGGTGAAAAGTATGCGCAGCATGCAGAACCCGTTGCCCGTATCACCAGCGCCGCGGACCATTTAATTGTTGAAGCGCTGCGCCTCGCAGACGCCGATGAGCACGCCTTCCAACGAGTAATTGATTCGTACAAACTCCCGTCCGGGACCGGGGAACTCAAGGCCGCGCGCGCTGCCGGCATCCAGGATGCCCTGGTCCAGGCGGCACACACACCTGCCCAGCTGATCAACCTGGCCGGTGAGGTGGTGGAACTCGCCACGGAACTCTTTGACATGGCCAACCCCAATGTCATCAGCGACGTCGCGGCAGCAGCAGATGCTGCCCGTGCCGCAGCCACAACCGCACGTGTCAACATCGACATCAACATAGTGGCCATCAAGGATGGCGAAGCCCGCTCGCGCCTGGCAGAACAGACCGACGGCCTTGAGGAAAAAGTGGTCCTCGCAGCTGACTCCCTCGTCAAGCGCGTACGCGAAAGGATCCTCGCATGAGTACTGAAGTGCTTTCCGGAAAGGGGCTGGCCGCCCTCATCCAGCAGCGTGCGCAGGATGAGGCCCGCCTCCTTGAATATGAGGGCCAGCGCCCTTCACTGGCCGTGGTGGTGGCAACGGACGACGAGTCCACGCACTGGTACGTCCGCTCCATTGAGCGCGCCGCGGAGCGCGCCGGAATAGGCTGCCGGATCCTGGACCTTGGGCATGATGCCACGGAACAGGTGCTGGCGAGCGTGTTGAAAGACCTCAGCGCTGAGCAATCGGTCAACGGCATTATTCTTCAAACCCCGTTGCCCGCGGGTGTTCGAACAGACGCTCTCGTGGGGCTGATCGCTCCGGAAAAGGACATTGACGGCGCCAACCCGCTCAGCCTGGGCCGCCTGGCCGTGGGTCAGCCCGCCTTCGCCCCTGCAACCGCACAGGCCGTGGTGGAACTGCTTGAGCATTTCCAGGTTCCGCTCGCAGGACGGAGCGTCGCCGTCGTCGGGCGTTCCGCTGTGGTGGGAAAGCCGCTGTCCCTGCTGCTGCTCGAAAAGGACGCCACCGTCACCATCTGCCACTCCAAATCAGGGGCGCTTGAGCGCTATACCCGGCCCGCCGACGTCGTGGTTGTAGCCGCAGGGCGGACCGGGCTGCTGACGGGCAGCCACGTTTCGCCGGCGTCGGTAGTGATCGACGTCGGAACGAACGTCCTTCCCGACGGTTCCCTGGTGGGAGACGTGGACGAGGCCAGTGTCACTGGTGTGGCGGCTGCCCTGACGCCGGTACCCGGCGGGGTGGGCTCAGTGACCACCGCGTTGCTGCTCCTCCACACCGCTGAAGCTGCCCGGGCACAAGCACGGCTGCTGGAGAAGACGGCCCTGGTTTCTGGAACCGCTGGATAGCCATGGAAACGCCGATCCGCTTGGAGGTTAGTCCCTCCGCTGACCTTGCCCGGCAACTGCCTCCCGCCTACGAGGCGCCGGGGATGATCAGCGTGACCTGCCTGCCGCATCACGGTCCGGCCAGGACGGTCGCTGCGTCGATTGAACTTGCCCGGCTGGGCTACCACGTCGTCCCGCACCTGGCAGCCCGGAGCATCGCCAGCCAGGCAGAGCTGCACCTGTTCCTACGTCAATTGCATGACGAGGGCGTCCGGGAACTTTTCCTCATTGCCGGAGACCGCAGCGTACCTGCCGGCCCTTATTCCTGGAGCGGCCAGCTGATGGAGGACATCAAGGCCTTCCCGGAAGATTTCTCCCTTGGCATCGCCGGCTACCCGGAAGGCCACCCTCAACTGAGCGCAGAACAGTTGCGGAGCAGCCTGGCCGGCAAGTCACCCCTGGCGTCGTCCATGGTCACGCAAATGTGCTTTTCGGCGGAATCCATCAGCTCATACCTGCAGGAGTTGCACCGGGCCGGATCACGGCTTCCAGTCTGGGTGGGCGTCCCCGGGCCGGTGTCCGTGCAGAAGCTGCTGGCCATGGGTGCGCGATTGGGTGTGGGACGCTCACTCAAGCTGGCCCGCGGCACAGGAATGGCCAAGGCACTCCTGCGCGGTGGTGACGTCATGCGCTATGACAGCTCCGGGCTGATCCGGGAAGTTCATCAGGCCCTCGACGGCCATCCGCTGTTTGCCGGCATCCACGTCTACAGCTTCAACGACCTCAGCCGCCCACCCAGATTTGAAGGGAAGATCGCATGGCTTCCAAAGCCCCACGTGAAAACATCGACGAGTCAAAGCTGACCGTCACCAAACCCAAGACAAAGGCTGTCGGCATTCCAGCCGTTGCCAACGCACTGAAAATCTCCCTGGAACAAATGGGCCCGGTGCGAAGCGTACAAACGCTGCTGGCAGTCAACCAGATCGATGGATTCGACTGCATGGGCTGCGCTTGGCCGGAACACGAGAAGCGCAACGCGGCAGAGTTCTGCGAGAACGGGGCCAAGGCCGTCGCCGAGGAAGCCACCCGGCGCCGTGTCACGCCAGAGTTCTTTGCCCAGCACTCCGTTGCTGAACTGAAGACCCGCGATGACTACTGGCTCGGCCAGCAGGGCCGGCTGACCCACCCTATGTTCCTCGATGAAGGCGCCACCCACTACACGCCCATCGAATGGGACAAGGCCTATGACCTCATGGCCGAGGAACTCCGGGGCATGGACCATCCCGATCAGGCAGTCTTCTATACATCCGGCCGAACCTCCAACGAGGCTGCCTTCGTCTACCAACTCCTGGTGCGCGGCCTTGGCACGAACAACCTGCCGGACTGCTCCAACATGTGCCACGAGTCCTCAGGCTCCGCGCTGGTGGAAACCATCGGAATCGGCAAGGGTTCGGTCAGCCTGACCGACCTGGAGACGGCATCACTCATCTTCGTAGCCGGGCAGAACCCAGGCACCAACCATCCGCGCATGCTCAGCGCCCTGGAGAAGGCCAAGAAGAACGGCGCGGTCATCGTGTCCGTCAATCCACTTCCCGAAGCCGGACTCCTGCACTTTGAAAACCCCCAACACGTAGCAGGCATGGTGGTGGGAACCCAGCTGACGGATGACTTCCTGCAAATCCGTGCCGGCGGCGATCAAGCCCTCTTCCAGGGCCTCGGTAAATACCTCCTGGAAGCCGAAGCCGCGGGCCGCAATACCCCGGGCCTGGAAACCGTCCTTGACCACAGGTTCATCGAGGACCACACCGTGGGCATCGACGAATACCTGCGCTTCCTGGAAAAGGTGGAGTGGGACGACATCGTGGAAGCAACAGGCCTCACCCTGGAGCAGATCCACTCCACAGGCGAACGGCTCCTGGCCTCGAACGCCACCATCGTCTGCTGGGCCATGGGATTGACCCAGCACAAACACTCAGTACCTACCCTCCGCGACGTCGTTAACGTCCTGCTGCTTCAGGGGAACATCGGCAAGCCCGGCGCCGGAGTTTGCCCGGTGCGTGGCCACTCAAACGTCCAGGGCGACCGCACCATGGGCATCTTCGAGAAGATGCCGGAAAAGTTCCATGACCGGCTGGACAACGAGTTCGAGTTCCTGTCACCACGGGAGCACGGCTATGACACTGTTGCCGCCATCCGCGCCATGAGGGACGGAAAGGTCCGCTTCTTCATGGGGATGGGTGGAAACTTTGTTCGTGCCGCCCCTGACTCGGAGGTTACCGAACAAGCGCTCGCCAACACACGGTTGAGTGTCCAGATCTCCACAAAGCTGAACCACTCGCATCTGTCCACGGGTAAGCGGGCTTTGATTCTCCCAACACTTGGACGCACGGAGAAGGACACGCAGCGGACCGGTGACCAGAGGGTTACCGTGGAAGACTCCATGAGCGCGGTCCATGCATCCCGGGGACGCCTCAAGCCTGCGAGCGAGCACCTCCACTCGGAAGTTGCCATTGTGTGCAATCTTGCCCACCGGCTCTTCACCGACGGCGCCGTGCGCCTGCCCAACGCCCCCAAGGCCGCATGGCTGTCGATGCGTGATGACTACTCGCTGATCCGCAAACACATCGAGGCCGTCTTCGATGGCTTTGAGAACTTCGAAGAGCGGATCCAGCACCCGGGCGGCTTCGTGCTGCCGCACCCGCCGCGCGATGCCCGGAAGTTCGATACCGCTTCAGGCAAAGCACACTTCACAGGCAACGAGCTTGAATACATCAAGGTCCCGCCCGGCAGGCTGGTGCTCCAAACGCTGCGGTCACACGACCAGTACAACACCACAATCTACGGCAAGGACGACCGCTACCGCGGCATCCATGGTGGGCGGAGGGTGGTCCTCATCAACGAGTCCGATATCGCGGAGCTGGGATTTGCTGATGGCGAGATGGTCCACCTGATTTCAGAATTCCAGGGAACTGAACGCCGCGCAGAAGACTTCCGCATCGTTTCGTACTCCACCCCCAAGGGGTGTGCCGCTGCGTATTACCCGGAAACCAACGTCCTTGTACCGCTGGACTCTGTTGCCGATACCAGTGGGACGCCGACGTCCAAGTCCGTCATCGTCCGGCTCGAACGGGCCTGAATGAGTCTGGACACAGTGTGATACATGCCATAGTATGTGACTGATATATCTTTCCTATTGGATCAAAGATATTAGGAGACCAGGCGCCGGAGCCCGCGCCCACCAAGAGCAATTTGCCCTCATGAAGACATCTATCAATGGAGAAACAATGTCTGATATCACCCAAGTCCAAGCAGATGCTGTACTAGCTGCGGCGCGCGACGCCGCGCGCGGAACCGAAACAGCAATGAACATCGCCGTGGTGGACGCCGGCGGCAACCTCAAGGCCTTCACCCGCATGGACGGGGCGTGGCTCGGCAGCATCGACATCTCCATCAAGAAGGCACGCACCGCCCGCTACTTCGACATGCCCACGGGCGCAATCGGCGAGCTTTCGCAGCCGGGGGGACCGTTGTACAACATCGAGGTCTCCAACGGCGGACTCATTACGTTCCCGGGTGGCATCCCCCTGCGAGGGGAGGACGGCACTGTAATCGGGGCGATCGGCGTCAGTGGCAGCACGGTAGAGAACGACCACACCGTGGCGTCCGCAGGAGCAGCAGTAGAGCTTCAGGGCGCGGCCCGGCCGTAAGCAAAGAAAAAAACTGTCCAATTGTCCGTGAATGGTGCTTCGGTGGCCTGAAACCTGGGGAGGTATTTCCTCATCGAAGCACCGCTCTCGGGCAATTGGGCAGCATTCATTTTCCGTATCACCACATGCCCAAGGAGTGTCCATGTCTGGAAACCGAGCAGTCGCCTACAAGGAACCCGGTGTCGTCGAAATCATCAACACTGACTACCCGACGTTCGAACTCAAGGACGGACCGGGCGTCAACCCGGCCAACGTCGGCCGGAAGGTACCGCATGGCGCGATCCTCCGCACGGTGACAACCAACATCTGCGGTTCCGACCAGCACATGGTCCGCGGCCGCACCACAGCCCCGCAGGACCTGGTCCTCGGCCACGAAATCACCGGCGAAGTGGTGGAGGTGGGTCCCGACGTCGAGTTCATCAAGGTGGGCGACATCGTCTCGGTGCCGTTCAACATTTCCTGCGGCCGGTGCCGGAACTGCAAAGAGCAAAAGACCGGGATCTGCCTCAACGTCAACCCTGACCGCCCGGGCAGCGCTTACGGCTATGTGGATATGGGCGGCTGGGTAGGCGGACAGGCCGAATACGTGCTGGTTCCCTATGCCGACTGGAACCTGCTGCGCTTCCCGGACCGCGACCAGGCCCTGGAAAAGATCATGGACCTGACCATGCTCTCGGACATCTTCCCCACAGGCTTCCACGGCGCCGTTACGGCCGGCGTGGGCGTAGGGTCCACGGTGTACGTCGCCGGTGCCGGCCCTGTGGGTCTGGCTGCCGCCGTCGGCGCCCAGTTGCTTGGCGCCGCCGTCGTGATTGTGGGCGACATGAACGAAGACCGGCTGGCACAGGCGCGCTCGTTCGGCTGTGAAACCGTCAACGTCTCCAACGGTGACCCGAAGGAGCAGATCGCGCAGATCCTCGGAGTGCCGGAAGTGGATTGCGGCGTGGACGCGGTTGGTTTCGAAGCCCGGGGCCACGGAAGGGACGCCTCGCACGAGGCTCCAGCCACCGTGCTGAACTCCCTTATGGACATCACCGCAGCCGGCGGCTCCCTTGGTATCCCGGGCCTCTACGTCACGGGCGATCCGGGCGGAATCGATGAAGCAGCCAAGCACGGCTCCCTCTCGCTCTCACTGGGCACCGGCTGGGCAAAGTCCCTGTCCTTCACCACGGGCCAGTGCCCGGTGATGAAGTACAACCGCCAATTGATGATGGCCATCCTCCACGACAAGGTCCAGATCGCCAAGGCAGTCAATGCCCAAGCCATCCCCCTCGAGGACGCTCCCCGCGGCTACGCCGAGTTCGACGCCGGTGCGGCAACAAAGTTCGTACTGAACCCGAACGGCTACGTGAAGGCTTAGCACGCAAACACCAGGAAGGGGGCATCATGCTCGCGCAGGAAATTCTCTGCGGCACTTCGCCAACATCCCACGTGCCCTGCGAGCGGATGCCTGCCCCAACGTGGTCCCAAGCCAGGCAGATGGCCTTCGATTGCGCTGTTCCGCTTGCGTCAGCGTCTGTACCACTGGCAGACGCGATCGGAAACGTGCTGACCACTGATGTGACGGCGTGCCAGGACCTTCCGCACTACGCGTCCTCTGCCATGGATGGCTGGGCCATTCATGGCGGAGGACCGTGGGAGATCACGACGCCGGGGCTGCCGCTGGCACCGGGACAAGCCAGCGTTATTGCCACCGGTGGCCTGGTTCCGGAAGGTGCCGTGGCGGTACTTCAGAAGGAGAGCGGACACGCCTTCGACGCCGGATACGGGCTGCAGCTCTCACTGAGACCCGACGCGAAACCCGGCGAGACGCTCCCCGGCCGGCATATACGGCCAGCCGGTGAAGAAGCCCGGGCCGGCGACGTCCTCGTGCCCTCCGGCACACTCCTTAATCCTGCCCACATTGCCCTTGCTGCCGTAGCAGGCCACGACGAACTGCAGGTGCAACGCAAGCCGCGGGTCGCCGTCGTGCTTACCGGCTCCGAAGTGGTGACCTCGGGTGTGCCGGCAGCGGGGCAGGTTCGCGACACCTTCGGCCCGCAACTCGGCGCAGTGATTTCCCAGCTGGGCGGAATTCCAGGCGGCCAGCAACGGATCGGCGACTCATACGAAGAGTGGCTGTCCGCACTTGACTCTCCGCCCGGAGGTGAACACCCGGATGTCACGATCACCACCGGCGGCACCGGCAAATCCGGAACTGACCACTTCCGCGCCGCAGTGGCCGCGCTCGGTGGGCGCCTACTGCTCGACGGCGTCGCTATGCGCCCCGGTCATCCTGCAGTATTGGCTGAACTCCCGGACGGCCGCTTCATCATCGGCCTCCCAGGCAACCCCCTGGCCGCAATGATGGCCCTCATGACCATCGGCGAACCACTGCTCGCTGCCCTCCAAAACAGGCCTTTCCGGACACCTGGCCACCTCACGTCCGCGGCGGACGTCGATCCGGGTCCCGGCCGGACACAACTCATCCCCTGCACCTTCGTCCACGGGCTCGCTTTTCCTGCTTCGCACACGGGTCCCGGCATGATGCGCGGGCTGGCTTGGGCCGACGGTTTCATGGCCGTTCCCCCTGGCGGAGTTGAAGCAGGCGAACCCGTCCCGGTCATGCCGCTGCCCTGGGCAAGCGCCTGGACAAGCGGCTGGGCAAGCGCCTGGTCACCGGCGCAAGCAACCACAGATTTCCCCAACCTGTCAGGAAGGTACGCACCATGGCACGGATGACACAGCGCCGGAAGATACACCGCTTCCATCTGGACGGGACAGGTACCGAATATCCGGTGCGGTTCAAGGAAGACGTCCTCGCCGCCGAGGAGCCCTTGGAAATCAGGATCGGCGGCCGCTCCTTCGCCGTGACCATGAGGACTCCAGGAGACGACTTTGACCTCGTAGCCGGATTCCTGGTGTCCGAGGGCATCATCCGCAGCCAGTCCGAGCTGATCTCCCTGCGTTTTTGTGCCGGCGAGAAGGACGGAACGCAAACCTTCAACGTTGTGGAGGCCCAGCTTCGCTCCGACGTGCAGATGCCGGACACCATGCGGCACGTCTACACCTCCAGCTCGTGCGGCATCTGTGGAACGGACTCCATCGAAGCCGTCCGCAAGACCCTTCATTTCGATCCCTCCCAGGACCCGCTGCGGGTTCCCGTCGACATCCTGGCCGAACTGCCTGAGCGCCTCCGGGAAGCCCAGGCGGTGTTCGACAGGACCGGTGGCGTCCACGCCGCCGGGCTCTTCAGGGTGGACGGCGCCACCCCCGAGCTCCTCTGTTTGCGGGAGGACGTGGGCCGCCACAACGCCGTGGACAAAGTAGTGGGCTGGGCACTGCGCCAGGATCTGCTGCCCCTGACGGGCTTGGTCCTGCAGGTTTCAGGACGTGCATCGTTCGAGCTGGTCCAGAAGGCTGCCCTCGCCGGCATCCCCGTCCTGTCAGCCGTGAGCGCACCCTCCAGCCTTGCCGCGGACCTCGCTACTGAGACCGGCGTGACCCTGGTTGGCTTCAGCCGTGGTCACAGCCTCAACGTCTACGCCGGACGCGACAGATTGATCCGCCCCCGCAAAGCAGCACGTGAGGAGGTCTACGCCGGGCTCTGACCGCCCGTTTTCCGCGTTTGCACGCAGCTAAAGCCCTGTTGATGCCGATAGGGTGCGTTTGCTGTGCACAAACTCCCCGCGTGTTTCAAGGCCCGTGTCCGTGTCGGACTAGGATGAGGAAAAGACGAGGAGCATGCCGGGCAGGGCTTTACAGCCCCGGCCGCCTGCTTGGGACAACGACACGAGGCATCATGGCCCCACGCAACAATCCAGACATCGAGAAGGACGCAGACGCCCAAGGCGGCGGCGTCCAATCAGTGGACCGCGCGCTGCAAATCCTGGAAATCCTTGCACGCGAAGGGGATGCCGGCGTCAGTGAAATCGCTGACGAAATGGGCGTCCATAAATCCACGGTGTCCAGGCTTGTGGGCTCGCTGGTAAACCGCGAGCTTGTCCGGCAGAACAGCGAGAGGGGCAAGTACCAGCTGGGCTTCGGAATCCTTCGGCTGGCGACCTCCATCCCCGGCAGGCTGAGCGTCGTGCACGAGGCCAGGGAAGTACTGGAAGCACTTGCGGGTGAGTACAAGGAAACGGTCAACCTTGCCGTGCTTCGGTCCAACTACGCAGTCAACGTGGATCAGGCCATGGGCCCCTCAACGCTTGCCACCTACGACTGGGTGGGCAGCCTGACCCCGCTGCATGCGACGTCCAGCGGCAAAGTGCTTTTGGCCGCGCTGACGGCCGATGAGCGGAACCAGGTCCTCAAGACAGTCGGCCTGCCTGCCCGCACACCCCGCACCATCACCAATCGCGCGGAGCTGGAGAAGCAGCTGCTCGACGTCGCACGGAACGGCTACGCAGTCGTGCATGAAGAGTTCGAGATCGGCCTGACGGCGGTAGCCGTGCCCATCTTTAACCACATGGGCAATGTCATCGCTGCGGTGAGTATCTCCGGCCCCGCCTTCCGCTTTGCCCCGGAGGAGCACCCAGGGCTCATAGACGCCCTCCGTGAGGCTGGCTTCACCATCAGCGCCAAAATGGGCTACCGACGCCGCTAGGCGCTGCCAGGCCGCTTCTCGACGCTTCAAACCGCTGGCATCAGCATGCCCATTTTTGGGTGGGAAAATCGCTTGTTACGCAACAGTAGGCACGATATGCAACAGACTGCGCATGTCGGCGGCGCTGTCAAGGTGCCGCGAAATGGAACAGAAACACCTTGACATTGCCCTGTGACGGGGCGCACTCTGTTGCTTAGCGCGAGAACTGTTGATTCTTGCGAAACGCACGAAGGCGATTCAGCCAAAGCGACCAGAAACCCGTTCCCCGACTAAAAGAGGTGCACATGCGCAAGGCCTGCCCCACTGGTGAACCCGCTCCCGGGGAGGCGCTGCGGCTCGATACTGCTCCAACCATCATGGTCATCCAACCGGAGGAAGCCCCCAACCTTCCATCCGGCCCCACCCTCCAGGGCCATGTATAAACCCAAGCCCATGACTCGCCGAGCAAAGGACCCGCTCATGGCTATAAATAGCGATTTAAAGCCTTTAACTCCCGAGGAATTGCCCGCCAACGATAACCTGGCTGACACTCCCTCATCACGTAAGACAAACCGTCTGGAGAACCCTGGAGACGTCATCAGCGTCTCCCCAGATGAAACCAACCCCGCAGTCCTCGACGATGAGGGCGAAGGCGCAGAAGCACTCCCGGATACTGAGGAATACGCACAGATCCTGGAAGAACTGCGCCATGCCAGGACCGAGCAGGCAGTCAGCGCCCGCCGGAACCGCAAACTTACGCTGGACAAAGTCACCTTCGGAATCACGGGCGCCATCGCCGTCGCCTTCGTGGTCTGGGGCTTCGTCGGCCGGGACAGCCTTTCCGAATCTTCCAAAGGCGCCCTGAACTGGGTCATGGAATACACCGGCTGGCTCTTCATGGTTCTTGCCTCTTTGTTCGTCGTCTTCGTCCTCTGGCTCGCGCTGGGCAAGTTCGGCAACATCCCACTGGGCAAGGACGGCGAGAAGCCGGAATTCCGTACTGTCTCCTGGGTAGCGATGATGTTCGCCGCCGGCATGGGCATCGGGCTCATGTTCTATGGCGTGGCTGAACCGCTCTACCACTACATCTCGCCACCACCAGGCACTGTGGACGGCCGCACCCCTGCTGCCATTCAGACTGCCATGGCCACCTCGATCTTCCACTGGACCCTGCACCCATGGGCCATGTACGCAGTGGTGGGCATTGCCATGGCATACGGCACCTACCGCCTGGGCCGCAGGCAGCTGGTCTCCGCAGCGTTCACATCGCTGTTCGGCATCAGGATGGTGGAAGGCCCCCTCGGGAAATTCATCAACATCCTGGCCATCTTTGCCACGCTGTTCGGTACCGCCGCTTCCCTGGGCCTTGGCGCCCTTCAGATCGGCAGCGGCATGACCTCCAACGGCTGGGTGGGCGAGATCGGCACCCCGGTACTCGTGGTCATCGTGGCCATCCTCACCTTCTGCTTCGTCGCATCAGCAGTCTCCGGAATCAGCCGTGGTATCCAGTGGCTTTCCAACATCAACATGGTGCTGGCAGTCGTCCTGGCAATCATCGTCTTTGTTGCCGGCCCTACCCTGTTCATCCTCAACCTGATCCCTTCCGCAATCGGCGACTACGCCAGGGACCTGGCAGAAATGTCGTCCCGGACCGAAGCGGTCGGGGACGAAGCATTGCGTAGCTGGATGACCAGTTGGACCATCTTCTACTGGGCCTGGTGGATCTCCTGGACGCCCTTCGTCGGCATGTTCATTGCGCGCATCAGCCGCGGCCGGACCATCCGCCAGTTCGTCACCGGCGTCCTGCTGGTGCCAAGCATCGTCAGCGTTATCTGGTTCGGTATCTTCGGTGGAGCTGCCTTCCATGTCCAGCAGGAAGCTGACAAGGCCGGCACACCCGGCCTGGTGACCATGACCAACGGCGTGCCTTCCGTCAATTTCGACGGCGCACTCTTCGATCTCGTCAAGAACCTGGGCATGCCCGGCTGGGCCACCGCAGCAGTGATCGTGCTGGCCATGGTGCTGGTGGCAATCTTCTTCATCACTGGTGCCGACGCAGCCTCCATCGTCATGGGGTCGCTCAGCTCCAACGGAGCCGAACATCCCCGCCGCGGAGTAGTGATCTTCTGGGGAAGCCTTACCGGTGCAGTAGCAGCGGTTATGCTCCTGGCCGGCGGCGACGAACCATCCGAGGCATTGGCCGGGCTCCAAAGAGTCACGATTGTTGCCGCCCTGCCGTTCGTCATTGTCATGCTGCTCCTCTGTTTCGCCCTGACGAAGGATCTGCGCCGTGATCCTCTGTCACTGCGGAAGCGCTTGGCGACATCCGTTGTTGAACGTGCGATTCGTACGGGCGTGGAACAACATCGGGGCGTTCAATTCGATCTGGTCACCAGGCACGAGTGTGCGGAAGACTGCCCGGATTCCGACTGTCCCGGGGGAACTCCGACCGGAACCATCCCCACGGTTCAGCCTCCCCGCACCCAGCCGACCGACAAGTAAGGTATCCCGCCATGTCGCAAACCCATGAACACCAAAGCACCCTGCGTGTCTCCAGCGATTCCGGGGACAGCGTGAGCTTCACCCTGGATGCAACGAAACCCGTAACGGTCAAGCTCCAGGTCGACGGTGGTTGCACTTGTGGAACCACCGCCACGGTCCAGGGCTCCTACGTCGATAGCGACCTGGGCAAGCGCTAACCATTCACTTCCAGACTCAAAAAAGCAGGCGCCGGAATCTGAGCAGTTCAGATTCCGGCGCCTGCTTTTTGTTTGCGGATTGGCGGGTTACTTGGGCATCGGGTTACTTGGGCATCAGCACGGAGTCGATCAGGTAAACCGTTGCGTTGGCCGTGTGGACGCCGCCACAGATCACGTTGGCTCCGTCAACTGTGAGGGCATCTTTGCTACCGCCAACCGTCACTTCGCCACCCTGGACCGTCTTGTGCGTTCCGACCACCTGGTCCGGAGTCAGCTGGCCTGGGACTACGTGGTAGGTGAGGATCTTGCTCAGCAGGGCATCGTCCGTCTTGAGCGTTTCAATCGTGGCGGGGTCGATCTTTGCGAAAGCATCGTCAACAGGTGCAAAGACTGTGAATTCACTGCCGTTCAGGGTGGAGACCAGGTCCACTTTCGGGTTGAGCTTGCCGGAAACAGCGGCAGTGAGGGTCTTAAGCAGCGGGTTGTTCGAAGCGGCAACGGCCACCGGGTCCTGGGCCATTCCCACTACCGAACCGGCACCATCCGGAACCTGTGCGGCGTAACCGGCGCAGCCGGGGCCAACAAGATCACGCGCGGGATCCATGGCGGCACTGGTCATGGATGAAGCCGACGGCGACGGTGCCGCGGACGTCATCTCCGGGGCGGCGGACGACGACGAAGGTGTGCTGGAACTGCTTGAACCACCACAAGCGGTGAGTCCGAGAAGGGCGGCGGCAGTGAGGCCAACGAAGGCGAGGGCGGGGCGCTTTGTGGACAACATGTCATTCTCCTTGTTCGTGGAACCAGGGCATTGGGTCCATTGGGTGTGGGCACTGGCTCCCCGGCGCTGCATCTGCGTTGCCGGCGGTTTGTGCCTCACCAGCTATTCGGAGGTCGCACCGGCGTGGATGGGTGCGGATTGAAAAAGTTTTTAAACCAAGCCATCGCGGCTGCGGCTCCGAACTGCCTACAGATATCCGGAGCCGGCACCCTTAAGGGCCGGTCCGGCGAACGTTGGGAGACGCAATGCTGCAACTAGCACTTATCGGCCTGTTGGGCGGGTTGATTACAGGTATCTCGCCCTGCATCCTGCCCGTCCTGCCCGTCATCTTTCTTTCCGGAGGTGTTCAGGGTGCACGCAAAGGCTCTCCAACCAGCTCCGCGGTAACAGAGGTGCCGCCATCCGCCGTCGATCTTAAGACCCGGTCCAGGCAGCGACGGCGGGCGGGCCTGCGCCCGTACCTGGTGATCCTGGGCCTGGTCATCAGCTTCAGCACCTTTACGCTGGTTGGTTCGTTCCTGCTGACCCTGGTGAACCTGCCGCAGGACCTGCTTCGATGGATCGGGCTGGTGGTGCTGGTGCTGATTGGTTGCGGCCTGATTTTCGATCGCTTCCAGCACATCCTGGAGAAGCCGTTCTCCTGGATCCCGCAGCGAAAGGTTGGTACTGAGAACGGTGGGCTGGTGCTGGGACTGGCGCTCGGCGTCGTCTATGTCCCCTGTGCAGGACCAGTGCTTGCCGCCATTGCCGTGGCCGGTGCCACGGGACAAGTGGGCCCCGAAACTATCGTCCTCACGTTGACATTTGCCGTGGGGGCGGCCGTTCCGCTGTTGGTGTTCGCGCTGGCTGGGCGTCGCGTCGCAGAGCGGGTCAAGGCGTTTCGCAAGAACCAGCGCAAGATCCGCATAGCCGGTGGCATCATGATGATCGCCCTGGCAATCGGGTTGGTGTTCAACCTTCCCCAGCTCCTGCAGAAACTAGTGCCCGACTACACCTCCACACTCCAAGAACAGGTTCAGGACAACGAGGCCGTGAAGAAGGCCCTCGATCTTGGTGGACTGGTAAATGACCAAAACCGTGAACTGGACAAGTGCAGCAACGGTGCCACCGAGCTCGAATCGTGCGGCATAGCGCCGGATATCAAGGGCATCCAGGAATGGTTCAACACCCCTGGCGGCCAGGCCGTGAACTTGAAGGACCTTAAGGGCAAGGTGGTCCTGGTGGATTTCTGGGCCTACTCCTGCATCAACTGCCAGCGCTCCGTTCCGCACCTCACGGACTGGTACAGCAAGTACAAGGACTCCGGCTTGGAAATCATCGGGATCCACTCCCCCGAGTACGCGTTCGAGAAAGAGACCCGCAACGTCATGTCCGGCGCGATGGACCTGGGCATCACATACCCCGTAGCCATCGACAACACGCTGTCCACGTGGACCAACTACCGCAACCGTTACTGGCCGGCCCACTACCTGATCGACTCCGAGGGAACAGTCCGGCACATCAAATTCGGCGAGGGCGGCTACCAGACCACTGAGAAACTGATCCGCAAACTCCTGCAAGAGGCCAACCCTTCAGCGGCGCTCCCCGCGCCCATTGAAGCGTCCGACGACGGCCCGGTAGCAGGTGCCACCACTCCGGAGACGTACTTGGGCACCACCAAGAAGGTCAACTATGCGGGCACGGAACCCTATAAAGCCGGGGTTGGGCTGTATACAGTACCGGCAGACCAGCCCGGTGACAGCTTTTCCTTGAAAGGTTCGTGGGATCTCGGAACACAATCCATAACTCCTGCCGGCGCCGGCTCCTCTATTGCCCTGAACTACCACGCCAAACAGGTGTACATCGTGGTCAGTGGTGAAGGCATGATCGATGTTGTCCGCGATGGCAAGACCACGTCCGTGGCGGTCTCAGGGACGCCCACGCTACATCAGATCGTGGACGACCCCGAAATCCGCGAGGGCAAGCTCGAGGTCAAGGTCCCGCAGGGCATCCAGGCGTACTCCTTCACGTTCGGATAGGGTGCGCCTCGAAGGTGGAAGCTTGATAGGGGGCCGTGCCCGCTTCGCGATGCCCTCCACGCCGCGGCCCCCTATCCAGCTTCCGCTTCATCGTTAGAAATACGGCTTCGTGATCAGCTCCAGCGCGTGGCCAGAGGGGTCCTTGAAATAGACACCGCGGCCACCGTGCTCCGTATTGGTCTCGCCTGGACGGGTCATCTGAGGATCCGCCCAATGCTCGACGCCGGCACTCACCAGCCGCTGGTAGGCACGGTCAAAATGCTGGTCGTCAACGAGGAAGGCATAATGCTGCATCTGGATCTCGACCGGGGGCTGAGCGAATTGGAGCATTACGCCGCCAGCCAAGGTCAGGTTGGTGAAGGGTCCCCAACCGGGTGCTTCGTCCGCTTCGAGGATGGACCTGTAGAACCCGGCCGAGACGGCGCGATCGATGGACGCGATGATGGTGTGGTTGAAATGTGCGGGCATGCATGACTCCTGGAAATGGGTTTAAAATCGATGGGCTGAAATTCATCGACCCACAGGGAGGAGCGCGCGGGACACCATCGCTCTGGCTGACAGAGGGCGTCAGAGCTCGGCCGGGTAGCCAATCCGTGCAGGGCAGGTGCCCGATCCGGTCATCACGTCCGCCAGTCTAGCGAAGAGTTGGGCGGCGGTGACAGGATGGGCGGCATGGCAATCGAGGTTCGCCCGGCAACGGTATTCGAGGACGTGAAAACCATCGTCGGCCCCAAACGTCCGGACGCCAACGTGTGCTGGTGCCTGAGCTACCGGATTCCCTCGAAACAAAATCTTGCGCTCCAGCGCGAGGAACGGGGAAAGTTCGTGGAAAAGCTGGTGGCGGAGGATCCGCCGCCAGGCGTTCTCGCTTACGACGGCGGCGAAGTAGTTGGGTGGGCTGCCGTTCACCCCCGGGCCGACACCAGCTTCGCAACGAACCGGAAGATTCCACATGTGGACGACGCCGCCGTCTGGTCTGTCTGGTGCATCAGGGTGCGACCCGGGCATCGAGGCAAGGGCATCTCCCATCATCTGTTGGAGGGTGCCATCGAGATGGCCCGCGAGTACGGCGCGCCAGCCATTGAGGGCTATCCCGTGGACAACAAGGGCAGAAAGGTGGACTTGACCATGGCGTACGTGGGGACCCGCGGACTGTTCGAGAAAGCCGGCTTCACAAAGGTGGCAGAGACAACGTCTGTCCTCAACGGTTTCCCCAGGGTACTCATGCGCCTGGACCTGCGCTGACCCAACTGAGTCGCATTAGAGCACGTTTAGAGCCGTCAAAACGCGCACAAATGCGACTCAGTTGGGTCAGCTTTGCAGTTTCGCGGTCATCCGGTGAGCTTCCTCAAGCAGCAATTTGCCGAGGAATTCCTGTCGATCAGGACGGAACCGGGGTTCGATCCCCGTCAAGGAAAGGGCCCATGCGGGGCGCCCCTGTTGGTCAAAGACGGCTGCGCCCATCCCCCAGCTTCCTTCAAGGATCAGCCCCGGATTTACCGAGTAGCCCGTGAGCCGGGTGCGTTCAAGGTTGTCCCGAACCACGTCGACCGGGTGTCCCACGGCAAAGTCGCCAGCGTGCGCCGGCCAGTCGTTCAGCAGGGTTTCCTGCTCATCGGCGGGCAGGAAAGCCATGATCGCAGTCCCTGCCGACGCAACTCCCAATGGAAAACGTACGCCTTCATGCAGCACGAAGGATCTCACCGGGAACGAGCCTTCCTCGCGCAACACGCAGACGGTTTCGTTGCCGCGACGGATGGAGAAGAACGCGCTCTCGCCAGTCTCCGCGGCGAGCCGGCGCAGGCTGGGCCGGGCAATATCCTCCATGGGGAAGCGCGCCGCCGCTACCGATCCAAGGAGGAAGATCTCCGGCCCCAGAACCCACTTCCCGGCGGCTGAATCGTGCTCCAGCAAACCCTCCGCGGCAAGGGACGTCAGCAGCCGGTGCACTGTTGGCCGCGTCAGCCCTGATTCCCGAACCAACCCGGCCAACGATGTCCCCTCGGGTTTGCGCCCAACAAGCCTCAGCAGCAGGGCAACCCGGCCTACGACCTGGGCGCCCTGGACTGGGTTTTGCGTGGATTTCTGTTCCGGCACAGGTGCTCCTTTGAAGATTCATCCACAATATGGACACCATTGAGCCTACAGTCCACACCGTGAGTAGCCAAGCAGTCTGGTCGTTGACCCTAGGTGGAATGAAACCTAGGCTCCTCTACAGGTCACAAGTCCACAAAGTGGATACGTCCACCACGAACACTCAAAGAGGAGTTCCCATGTCGAAGATGCACGCCAGCGCAACCCAAGCGCTCCAGGACTTGATGGCAGACGGCCTGACGATCGCCGTCGGGGGTTTTGGCCTGAGTGGCATCCCCGCCGACCTGATCGATGCGGTCCGTGAGTCGGGCGCCAAGGATCTCACCATCGTCTCCAACAACATGGGCGTGGATGGCAAGGGGCTCGGTGTGCTGATCGAGGCAGGCCAGGTCAGGAAAGTCATCGCTTCCTACGTCGGCGAGAACAAGCTTTTCGCCGAGCAGTACCTCGCCGGCAAGCTCGACGTCGAGTTCACTCCCCAAGGCACCCTTGCCGAACGCCTCCGTGCGGGCGGCGCCGGCATCCCTGCCTTCTACACGCGGACCGGCGTGGGCACGCTGGTTGCCGAGGGCAAGCCGTTGGAGGAGTTCGACGGCGTGACTTACGTCCGCGAGCGCGCCATCACCGCCGACGTCGCGCTGGTTCATGCGCACACCGCGGACACTGATGGAAACCTGATCTACCGCTACACGGCGAGGAACTTCAACCCGGTGGTGGCAACAGCCGGCGCCGTCACCATCGCTGAGGCGGAGGTCATTGTGCAGCCCGGCGGGCTCGACCCCAATCACATCGTCACTCCAGGCGTCTACGTCCAGCGACTGGTGCAGGCCAGCGCACGGGTTAAGGACATCGAACAGCGCACAGTCCGCCCCCGGCGCGAAACGGTAACGGTCTAAAGAAGCGCTAACGGTTTAAGGAACAAGGAGCACAATCATGGCTTGGACACGAGACCAGATGGCCGCCATTGCGGCTGAAGAATTGAACGACGGCGACTACGTCAACCTCGGCATCGGCATCCCCACGCTGGTTGCCAATAACCTGCCCGATGGCGTGCGGGTTGTCCTCCAGAGCGAGAACGGCCTGCTCGGCATGGGCCCGTTTCCGTACGAGGGCGAGGAAGACGCCGACCTCATCAACGCAGGCAAGCAGACCGTGACCATCACCCCGGGAGGCAGCATCTTCGATTCCGCTACCTCGTTCGGCATGATCCGTGGCGGGCATGTAAAGGTGGCCATCCTGGGCGCGATGCAGGTGTCCGGCAGCGGCGACCTCGCCAACTGGACCATCCCCGGCAAGATGGTCAAGGGCATGGGCGGTGCGATGGACCTGGTGGCCGGGACGCCGCGGGTGGTGGTCCTCACCGAGCACAACGCCAAGGACGGCTCGGCCAAGATCGTCACCGAATGCACACTGCCGCTCACGGGGCTCAAGTGCGTTGACCGGATCATCACGGACCTCGCCGTCTTCGACATAGCGCCGGACCCGGAAAACCACGACGGCGGCACGCGACTTCTGCTGACCCGCCTCGCCCCGGGCGTCACCGTGGAAGAGATACGCAGTAAGACCGAAGCCGAGTTCGCTGTTGCGCTCGAGTCTGAAGAAGAAAGCACCCTCGAAGGAGTAAACGCATGAGCCTGAAAGACCAGTTCGGCAAGGACATCCTGCTCACCGGGTGGGGCCATAGCAAGTTTGGCAAACTCACGGACGAGACTTTGGAGTCCCTGATCGTCCAGGTAGCCGGTGAAGCAATCCGCAATTCGGGGCTGGAACCGAAGGACATCGACGAGATCTACCTCGGCCAGTTCAACTCGGGCATGCAACCGCTGGGTTTCACGTCGTCCTTGGCCCTCCAGCTCTCCGCAGACCTGGCCAATGTCCCTGCAACGCGCACGGAGAACGCTTGCGCCTCCGGTTCCGCGGCGTTCCAGCAAGGCGTGAAGGCTGTGCTCGCTGGAACTGCCCGCAATGTCTTGGTGATCGGCGCGGAAAAAATGACCGACGCCGGAGCGGACGTCGTGGGGGCGGCTTTGCTTGGTGCGTCGTACGAGATGGCGGGCAAGGCCTCCACCACAGGGTTCACGGGGTTGTTCGCCGAGGTGGCGAAGCACTACGGGAAGCGGTACGGCACGGGCATTGACGCCGCCAACTACCCCGGGGCCTGGGCGATGTCCTCGGTTCCATTGCAGCCAAGAACCACCACAATGGCATGGACAATCCTTACGCCCAGATGCACCGGGACTTTGGCGAGGAATTCTGCCGCACCATCTCGGACAAGAACCCGATGGTTGCCGAACCCTTGCGCCGCACGGACTGTTCGCCGGTCTCGGACGGTGCGGCCGCCGTCGTGATTTCAGCTACGGCTACCGGCGGCACAACCGCCCCGGTGCGGCTGGCTGGCTTCGGTCATGCGAACGATTTCTTCCCCGCGGAGAAGCGCGATCCCACCGAATTCGCTGCCACCCGAGCATCGTGGGAGCGCGCGCTGGGCATGGCGGGCGTAGGCATCGATGGACTGGACTTCGCCGAAGTCCACGACTGCTTCACCATCGCCGAGCTCATCATGTACGAGGCCATGGGCCTGACTCCCCGCGGCGAGGGCTCGCGCGCTGTTCAGGAGGGCTGGGTATACAAGGACGGCAAACTTCCCGTGAACGTATCTGGAGGCCTTAAGGCGAAGGGGCATCCTGTGGGCGCAACTGGAGTGTCGCAGCATGTCATTGCGGCCATGCAGCTCACGGGGACCGCCGGCGACATGCAGCTTCCCAATGCGCGGCGGGGCGCCGTCCAGAACATGGGCGGAGTGGGCATCGCCAACTACGTCAGCATCCTTGAGTCCCTTTAGCCCATCTGAGTCGCAGTAGTGCGCGTTTAGAGCCGTCAAAACGCGCACTAATGCGACCTAGTTGGGCCGGCGGGGGCGGGCACGGGCGGGGACCGGTCAGCGGTTCCGGATCAGAGCCGCGATCTCCGTGAACCCGAGCCGCTCTGCGTTCTGCAGGGCGGTTCGGCCTTGGGGATCACGGATATCCGGATTGGCGCCGGCTGCGAGGAGTTGCCGGACCACGTCCTGCTGGTTGGGGCCGCCGTTGTTGAGCAGGATGGCTTCCTGCATGGCCGTCCAGCCCAGGTTGTTCACGTGGTTCACAGGCACGCCCGCGGCGATGAGGATCCGTACAGTTTCGGTGTGCCCATGCTCGCTCGCGGGAATCAGGGCTGTGCCGCCGTATCGGTTGATGCTACGGACATCGGCCCCGGCAGCCAGGGTCAGCTGCAGCACCTCGTTGAAGCCTTCGGCCCCTGCGTACAAGAACGCCGAGTCCTGGATGTCGTCCTTGGCATTGACGTTGCCACCTGCCGCGATCAGTTCCCGCACCCGGACGGGATCGTTGGCTTTCGCGGCGAGGATCAGGAGCCTGTCGGTTTCCATTTGGGCCTCCGGTGACAGCTTGGGCGGCAAGGCAACGGACGACGTCGGGACCGGACTGACACTCGACGGCGTCACTTGGGTGGGTGCCGGGCTGTCAGGTGAGGCGGCCGCCGTCGTACTCGCTGTTTGCGAACCGGACGTCTGTGAGTCCACAGGCGAGGACGGCGCGCAGCCAGCCAGAAGCCCGGCGACCACTAAACCGGCGCCGATTGCCGAGCCCAGAGCCAGCCGGCGCGCCTTGAGGGAACCCATACCTTCGAGGCTACTTCGCAGCTGTGGCCAAAGCCTCGGCACCCGCGGTCGCGCACGCCTCGTCCATGGCGCCGTCGGGAGCACCGCCGACGCCGATGCCAGCCACGGATACGCCGTTGACCTTCAACGGGACACCGCCAGCCAGGAAAAGCGTGCCGGGAAGGTCCGCGATAGAAGGCCCGGTGCCGTTGATGCGCTTGGCCAGTTCGCTGGTGGGGGCACCAAAGGCAGCCGCCGTGTAAGCCTTCTGCTTGGCGGCTTCGATGGTGTGCTCGGCGGCGTTGTCGCCGCGGAGAAGGGCCTGGACCGTACCGAAGCGATCTACAAGGGCGACGGTCACGAACGGAAGCTTGTCCGCCTGGCACTTGGCAAGCGCCGCATTTACCGCCGCACTCGACGCTCCGACCGTGATTCGGTTCTGCGCAACCACATTCTCAGGAGCAGGCTGGACTTCCCCAGCTAGCGGTGCGGCAGGTGCGGTAACAGGCGCGGCCCCGGGGGCCACAGCATTGGCTACTGCCGTAACCCCGCCTGTGAGCAACAGCGCTCCAGCAGCGGCGGCAGCGATCATCTTGTTGGACTTCTTCATGGAGTTCTCCTCGTGGCACGCATCGGCAATTTCGGGTACATATCCATGCTTCCGGGGCAGCTCCGGGCAGGCATCGGCCGTGAGCCGGTTCCAAGGTCAGCCTTTCCGCCAGCCGTATCAGCCAAAAGGTGGAGAGACCAGCAATCACACGGGATCTAGCATGGAAAGAGCGCCTACTACCGACCGGAACGGAAACGGGAACCACCCAATGCCAGAAGCCCTTCAGCGGCCGGATTCCAGCACCCGGCCCGAGCCCAGCAGTATCGAGCCAAGCCGGATCGATACCCGCATCGATGCGGTGGTGCACCTGGGCTTTGCCGTGCTGATAGTCGCCTCTGCTGTCCGTTACGTCATGCGCCACTCCCCCGCGGACAACCTGTGGACTGTGGCCTTGGCGGTCGCCGTGTGTGCTCTGTACGTCGTGACGGCGTTGCTGGCCCAACACCGCCAGCCCACCCAACACCGCCACCTCACCGATCACCGCCAGGCTGGGCAGAGCCAACAAACCCTGAACCGCAAGCTGTGGATGTTTGCCTTGGTGGGGGTTTGGTCGGCTCTGGTGATCGCGGCACCCAGCTTCGCGTGGTGTTCATTCGCCATTTTCTTCCTCAGCCGCACCGCGTTCCGAGGGTGGACCGCGTATCTGGCTGGTGGCGCGACGGCGGCGGCCACCGCCGTCGGGCTTTTCCGTATGAGCGGATGGACGGACGTCGCCATGCTGCTGGGACCGCTCGCTGCCGGCGCGCTGTTGACGCTGGTTTACGACAAGATCGAGCGCGACAGTGCCCTCCAGCGAATGCTCTTCGAAGACGTATCCCAAGCTCAGGAACAGCTGGCGGCGAGTGAACGGACGGCAGGGATCGCGGCGGAGCGCGAGCGTGTTTCACGTGAAATCCACGACACCATCACCCAGGGCCTCGCGAGCGGCTTGCTCCACTTGGAGGCAGCCCAACGTTCCTGGCCTGATCCTGCGGCGCATCACGAGGTCAGCAAAGCAACCAGCCTCCTCCGCGGAAATCTTGCCGACACCCGGAGCCTGGTGCACGAGCTCTCGGCACCTGGCCTGGAGACTGCGCCCCTTCACGAGGCCTTGGAACGCGCCGCCCGGACGTATCTGGACCACGTCCGCGTGCAGGTCACCGGCGAGACCCGTCCCATCCCGGCCGAGGTCCGGCACGCCCTGCTCCGCGTGGCCCAGAGCGCCGTGGCCAACATCAAACTTCATGCCCACGCGGACAACGCCAGCGTGACTCTTGGGTACCTGCCGGACGCAGTCACCCTGGACGTGTTCGACGACGGCCGCGGCTTTGATCCCGGATCGGTACCTCCGCCGTCCGAAACGGGAGGATACGGGTTGCGCGCGATGCGACAACGCATTGAGCAACTGGGCGGAGAATTGTCCGTGGAGAGCACCCCGGGTGAAGGGACGATCATCGCGGCCCAGCTGCCATTGCCGGCTCTGCCCGAAGATACCCCGGCCGAAGAAGATACTCCGACGGAAGATACCTGGCCCGAAGATTCATCGAAGGAGTCCCCGTGACTACCATTTCCGTACTCCTTGTGGACGACCATACGGTGGTCCGGAGCGGGCTGAAGGCGCTGTTGGGCACCCAGGCGGATATCGTCGTCGTCGGCGAAGCGGCATCCGGTGAGGAAGCGTTGGAGGCGGCACAACAGCACTCACCCGCCGTGGTTCTCATGGACCTTGCGATGGGTGCGGGAATGGACGGCATCGAGGCCATCAAACAGTTGCGGCAGCGCAACCCCCGCCAGGCGGTGATCGTGTTCACCACCTACGATTCCGACGCCGACATCGTCCGCGCCGTCGATGCCGGCGCAATGGGGTACCTGCTCAAGGACGCCGCACCGGAAGAGATCTTTGCAGCTGTGCGAGGCGCCGTGCAGGGCAAAAGCGTGATGAGCGCGCCCGTTGCGTCCCGGCTTTTCCAACAGTTGCGAAACCCGGACGAAATCCTTACGCCACGGGAGGCAGAGCTCCTGAGCCTCCTGACGGAGGGCCTCAGCAACCGCGATCTGGGCAAACGCCTCTTCATTTCGGAAGCAACCGTCAAAACCCATCTGGCCCACATTTATGCCAAGCTCGGCGTGGAGACGCGGGCGGCGGCCATCGCAACGGCCATCCGTCGTGAGGGCATGCGGTAGGCCGGCCGCACTTGGCGATTCAAGGCTCATTGCTATATATCCACAGCCCGCCTTCGATTAAGCTGGCACTATGTCCGACGCTTCGGCACGCAAGATGTTCAAACATTCCGGAACCGCCCTGCTGGTCCGCGGAATTCTGGCCGTACTCTTTGCCTTCCTCGTGGCATCTTTGCCGGTAGCCACGGTCTTCGGGCTGGTTATCGTGTTCGGTATCTTCGCAATCGTGGACGGCCTCACCAACGTAGCCCACTACTTTTATGACCCTTCACGCCATTCCGGCTGGACGATGGTGGGCGGCTTCATCTCCATCGCCGCGGGTTTGGTGGCGGTTGCATGGCCGGGAATCACAGCTGCAGCACTTGGCATCCTGATTGGGCTCTGGGCCTTGGTCCTGGGGCTTTCCGAAATCGTCTTCGCCTTTGCTGCAAGGAACTCCGTTAATGGATGGGGGGTCTGGCTGCTGACGGGTCTTGTGACTGCACTTTTTGGACTCTTCGTCCTGATCAACCCCGGTCTCGGCTTCCTGGGCGTGGTGGGTTTGCTGGCAGCATTCTCCGCTGTTGCGGGGCTGTTGTTGATCGTTTGCGGCATCAAGATGCGCAGGGGCGCCTCGTCTGCCTTCATGTACGCCCACTAATAGCCCCCCGCAGCGAACTTGTCACGGCGGGCAATCCTTCATGAGGGGATGCGCTCGGCGCTAAGTTCGGTAAGTTAGTGGCTGTGAAGATAGCTACCTGGAATGTGAACTCCCTCCGTGCCCGTGCCGACCGCGTGGAAGCGTGGCTTGAGCGCAGTGACTGTGATGTCCTGGCCATCCAGGAGACCAAGTGCAAGGACGATAACTTCCCGTGGGAGCTATTTGAGCGCATGGGCTACGAGGTTGCGCACTTCGGCGTGAACCAGTGGAACGGCGTCGCCATTGCGTCCCGCGTTGGGCTGGAGGAAGTAGAACGCACTTTCCTGGACCAGCCGATGTTCGGCAAGGCCGGCAAGGATCCCGCGCAGGAAGCCCGCGCTATTGCCGCCACCTGCGGCGGAATCCGCATTTGGAGCCTGTATGTTCCCAATGGCCGCTCTCTGGACGACGAACACATGCCGTATAAACTCAAGTGGCTTGACGTCCTTCAAGGCAACGCCGCGGAGTGGCTCAAGACCGAGCCCACCGCCCAGGTGGCGCTCATGGGCGACTGGAACATTGCACCGTTCGATGACGACGTCTGGGACATCGAACTGTTCCGCAACAACAGCTTCACGCACGTCAGCGAGCCGGAGCGCGCCGCTTTCCACGCCTTCGAAGCTGCCGGTTACACCGACGTCGTTCGCCCCTACACACCCGGCCCTGGCGTCTACACGTACTGGGACTACACGCAGCTGCGCTTCCCCAAGAAGGAAGGCATGCGCATCGACTTCTGCCTGGCTTCCCCGGCGCTTGCTGCCCGGGTCACCGGTGCCTCCATCGACCGCGAGGAACGTAAGGGCAAGGGCGCTTCCGACCATGCTCCCGTGATCGTGGAGCTTGCAGACTAATCACCGCTAATGGACGAAAGGGGCCGGCTGGAGATGACTGGAAACCTGTATAGGGGCCAGGCAGGACTGCCGTTCTCTTCGTCCCTGCGCATCTACGAGCCCCTTGAGGCGTTCCCGCCGGAGCAGCAGCGCCAGCTCGTGGCGGACAGCAGCAAGATCCGGTCCCGGGCCGCCGTCGAAAACGCTGAGCTCCAAGCCTCGCTGGGGCGCATCACCCGGACGGGCGGGGACCCCTTCCCCACCGGCCGGACTGATCTGGTGCGAATGACGCGCGTCCCTGGCGGGCGGCACACTGCGGCGGACAGTTCCACAGATGCCGCCACCGGCGCGTGGGCCCAGGATAAGGACGCCCACGACGCCGGACGGCTGCTTTACTGCCCCAGCCAACTGGTGATTCGCGCCGGGTTGGCAGCGAATGCCCTCATGGATGGTGTGCACAGCCCGCTGGCCGATCTGCTGATTCCGGTTTCGCAGCGGGACAAGCACCAAGCGCGGATCGATCGCATCAACGCCGGGGAGGAAGCCAAGCGGGTCCACACCCGGGCCTCCACCTGGGGTATCCCTTTTAGTTGGTTCTCGCTTTTCGCTGAGTCTGACCGCAAGGATGTGGTGGAGTCGGACGGGCACATCCTCACTGTCCGGGTGTGGACGCCGTTGACGGAGGCCCTGGACAGGGCACGCTTCGCCGTAGCCCATCTGGCTCTGGCAGCCCCGGACCTGGACATGCTGGACGATCTCACGCAGCTCACCGAGTGGCTGGAGTTGTTCCATGTCCAGTCCATGGTGGAGTTGGATTACGGAGCTGTGGCGGACAAGGTGTACCCGGACGAATCCCCCATGGATGTTCGCCTCGGGATCGAGTGCCTTGCTGAGGGAGATATGACGGGCGCAGCGGCAGCTTATCGCCGGCTAGCCTCGCGCTGGATCCCCATCCGGCAGTTGGCGCGGGCCTCGTAGGCTGTCATCACCGGCACGGCGGTGCTGTTGTCTCCCGCACAATCAATTGGTGCGGCGCTACCTCTGAATGAACGGCACCGGCGATGCCATCGAGTTCGTCCAAAAGCATCTTGGTGCCCAGTTCGGCTTGGTCGTCCGGCCGTTGACCCACCGTTGTCAGGCCCAGGGCTTCGGAGAAGTCGTGGTCGTCGATTCCGATGACTGAGAGGTCCGCGGGCACTCGAACGCCGTGTCGCGTGGCTTCGAAGATGACCCCCATGGCCATTTCATCGGAGGAACAGAAAATGGCCGTAGGCTTGCGTCCGGGCTGGCTCCAGAGGCGGTTGAATGCCTGCTGCCCGCTGGCAACCGTGAAGTCACCCCATTCGTCCCACTCGGGACGGACTTCCAAGCCGGCGTCGGTCATGACGTCCTGGAAGGCGCGGATCCGGACGCGGGGAACGTCGAAGTTCAGGTCTGTCTCGTCATCGCCATGGAGCAGGGCAATGTCCTTGTGTCCGAGGTCCAGCAGGTGCCGCACGGCGGTGGTTGCGGCGTCGTAATCGTTGATACCGATGTAGGCACAATCCTCAACGTGTCCGCCAACAACCACCAACGGGATGTCGATCTTGTGGAGGTGTTCCAGTTCGTCCTCGCTGAGCGCCATACACAGCACCAGCAGGGCGTCGATCTGTTTGTAAACCATGGTGGAGCTGAAGAGCCGCTCGCGATTGCTGCCATGGCCGCCAAGGTTGAACAGGGAGAGGTTGTACTTGCGTGAGTGCAGTTCCTTGTCCGCGCCTTCGATTGCCTTGGAGAAGAACCAACGGCTGACGAAGGGCGCCAGGACTCCGATGGTGCGCGTACGCCCAGTGGCCAGACCCGACGCCGACGACGACGCCACATAACCCAGCGACGCCGCCACTTCCAGGATCTTTTCACGGGTTGCCGGCGAAACCCGTGGCAGTCCCCTGACGGCCCTGGAAACGGTAGCCGTGGACACTCCCGCTGCTGCTGCGACGTCCTCGATGCTGACGCCTGTATGACCACCGCGCTGGGACCTACCCGTTGTTCGTGTCACAGGCCCCCCTCTCCGGCTGCCTTCACTTCGCCGTTCTCTGTCTCATGGCGAAGAATCAGTCTATTTTGTGCAGGCCTTGGTTACGCAGCGGAGTCGTTCCGCTGCGTAACCAACGCTGCAATTGTCTAGCCCTTGAGACCGCCGGACAGCAGGCCCCGGACGAAGTACCGCTGCAGGCCGAAGAACACCAGAAGCGGGATGATGATCGACACGAAGGCCGCGGCCGGGTTCAAGTAGTCCCTGGCACCGCGCGTGCCGGAAATCTCTGCCAGGCGCTGGGTGATAGGTGCTACGTCGGCCGTTCCGCCGGAGAACACCAGCGCAACCAGGAGGTCGTTCCAGACCCACAGGAACTGGAAGATCGCCAGCGAAGCCAGTGCCGGAACGGAAAGCGGCAGGATGATCCGCCAGAAAATGGTGCTGTGTCCCGCACCGTCCACCCTTGCTGCCTCGATAACTTCACCCGGGATCTCGGAGATGAAGTTGTGGAGGAGGAAAATACCCAGGGGAAGGCCGAACATGGTGTGGGCGATCCACAGCTGCGCATACGAACCCGCAGGCAAATGCAGGGTTTGCGTGAAGAGTTGCAGGAGCGGAATCAGTGCCATCTGGAGCGGGATGATCTGCAGGGCAAAAACGAAAATGAAGAGTGCGTCGCGGCCCTTGAACTTCCCCCATGCGAAAACATAGGCGGCCATGGACGCCAGTACCAGCACAAAGATGGTGACTGGAATGACGATCGCCACGGAGTTGATGAAGTACTGGGAAAGGTTGGCAGACTGCGAGCCCGCCGGGGTAAGGACATCCACATAGTTCTTGAAGGTGAAGTCCCAGTCAAGGAAGGCGTTCCACCAGCCGTTTGAGCGGGGGCCTACTTGCTTGGCTGCAGGCCTGAATGAGGTAACAAAGAGGCCAAAAGTCGGGACAGACCATACGACGGCGATGATGATCGCTGCCGCTGTGGCCCACTTGGAAGTGAGCTTGGTCTTGACCCTGCGCATCATCGGCTGGGCGTCCTCCGTGGGGTCCGATCCAGGACGCTGCCGGGTGGCGGCCTTGGACGCCTCTTTCGGGGCTGGCGTGGCTGTCAATGGATCTCCCTTTGCTTGCGAAGGACTCGAGCGTTGTACACGACGATGGGCAGCACCATGAGGAACAGGATCAGGGCCAATGCGGCACCTCGTCCCGGCTCACCGGCACGAAAGGCCTGCGTGTACATTTCGTTGGCCACAACCGACGTGTCGTAGTTACCGGCCGTCATGGTTCGAACAATGTCGAATACCTTCAACGTGGCGATCGTAATAGTAGTCAGGACCACCACCAGCGCCCCACGGATACCCGGGACCGTCACGTTGCGGAACTGCTGCCAGGCGTTGGCCCCATCCAAACGGGCCGCCTCGATGAGTTCCACGGGGACACCCTTGATGGCCGCGGAGAGAATCACCATGGCGAAGCCGGTTTGGATCCAGACCATCACGATGATCAGGAACACTGTGTTTTCCGGGGCGTCCAGAAGGAACTGCTTGGGGTTCATTCCCAACGCGTCACGGATGAAGTTGATCACACCAGTCTGTTCGATGCCGGGGCCGCGGTAGTCATACACGAGCTTCCAGATGATACCGGCGCCTACAAAGGAGATGGCCATCGGCATGAATACCAGGGACTTCAGAACCCGCTCTCCGCGGGCCTTATCGATAAAGACGGCGTAGGCCAAGCCGAAAGAGGTTGACAACAGGGGGACCAGGACGGTCCAGATAATGGTGTTACGCAGCGTGGTCAAAGCCTCAGGCTGGGTAAACATCCAAACAAAGTTGTCGAATCCGTTGCCTTGGCCACTGGCGTCCGTGAAGGCCAACATTGACGTGCGCACCGCTGGGTACACGAGGCCCACCAGCATCAGGATTCCGGCGGGAGCCAGGAATCCTGCCACCGTAACTTTGTCCTTGACTGATTTCGGTGCTCTGTCCACCACCAGCATGAGGATGCCGATAATAGCGGCAAAGATCGCCAGGGCGATCACTACTTGAAGGAGTTTTCCTCCGATAAATTCCATACCCAACCTCCGGGGCGTGAGTGAATCACTAGGTTCCGGGAAAAACGCTGCCTCCCCGACTGGGCAAACCAGGCAGGGGAGGCAGCGCTTTCGGAGTTAGCCCTTCGGCCAGCTGGACTCGATGCTGTCAGTTACCTGCTGGGCGGAGCTGCCATTGATCCAGGCAACGATGCCCTTCCAGAACGAGTTGGAACCCACGGCGCTCGGCATCAGGTCCGAACCGTCAAAACGGAAGACGGTCTTGGGATCCTGAAGGAGCTTGATGGACTGCTTGTCCAGGGCCGACTGTGCGTTGTTCGGGTCAAGGCCCTTGTTTGCACTGATGGCGCCGCCGAGCTTCACGCGGTTGTTGGCGAAGTCCGCACTAGCCATGAATGCCAGGTATGCCTGGACCTCAGGGGTGTCCTTGTAAGCGGCGACCGACTCGCCACCACCGGTGATGGCAGTGCCCTTGGATTCATCCACCGGAGGCGTCATGAATGCCCAGACGTCGCCGTCTTCGGCCACGTTAGTACCGGCAGGCCAGTTGGCTGCCTGGAACGATGCCTGGTGGTGCATGGCGCACTGTCCGTCCAGAACCGGCTGGCCAGCCTGGGCAAACGCGGTGCTCAAGATCGAGCGTGGGTCACCGAAGCCGCCGTTGACGTAATCCGGGTTGAGGAGGATGTCGCCAACCTTGTTGAAGGAGTTGACGATCTTGGGGTCATTGAACGGAATCTGGTGCGTGATCCACTTGTCATAGACTTCCGGGCCTTCGGCACGCAGGACAACGTCCTCGATCCAGTCGGTACCCGGCCAACCCGTGGCTTCGCCCGATTCAAATCCGGCACACCATGGCTTCATGGTCTTGTCGTCTGCGATCTTCTTGGTCAGGTCCATCATTTCGTCCCACGTCTTGGGGACCTGCCAACCCTTGTCCTTGAAGGTCTTGGGCGAGTACCAGACGTATCCCTTGACGTTCGCAAGCATCGGGGCGGCGTAGAACGTGCCGTCCACCGTGCCGTACTTCTTCCAGTCTGCGGACCAATTCTTGTCCACAAGATCGGACACAGTCTTGGGAGCGGGCTTCAGGTAACCGGCCTTGGCCTGCGTGGCCAGAAGACCGGGCTGGGGGAAGATCGCTACGTCAGGGGCCGTACCGGACTGGGCCCGGACACCGATCTGGGTCTCGAACTCCTTGCTGCCCTCGTACTTGACCGTAATGCCCGTGCACTTTTCGAACTGTGCCCAGGATTCCTCGAGGTTTGTCGCTTCGACGTCGACGATCGTGGAGTAGACGGAGACTGTCTTGCCGTCGTGCTTGCCGTAGCTTTCGTATGCGGAACAGTCGTCCGACGCGGTGCTTCCGCCGCCGCCGCCGCTGTTTCCGCTACATGCGGACATGGTAAGTGCCAGAACGCCGGCCGCTGCGACCGGGAGCAGGTACTTGGTTTTTTTCATGCTGAAGACTCCTCGCTGAGTACAAGAAAATCGTGGCGCGATTGATGTGGTGGCCCTCACACTAGCGAGGTTGTCCATAGAAATGCAAGCGCTTACACCGACCGTAACCACAACGATACAAAGTAACCTTTGCATCGCGCCGGAACTGCACCGCAGCGATCGCCGGGCGCCGTCGTCGACGTCTTGAATCCGCCGCCTGCAGCGGCCGCCACCGCACGGGCACGAGGAAGTCGCGGGTCCAACACGCACGTCATGAGATTTGTTTGCCCAGTATTGCCTATGCAACAGTGGGAAGTGTGGATGAACTTGAAGCACTCCAGACTATCGGCCGCCTGATCAAAGAAGAACGGCTGGCCCAGGGGCTGAGCCAGGTGCAGTTGGCCAAGCAGGCTGGAACGGCAATCAAGACTGTACGGACGCTGGAATCCGGTACGCGCCGCACCCAGGAAATCAATCAGCGCAAGCTCGAGCACGCCCTGGGGTGGCGCGCTGGATCCATGTCTGAAGTCCTCAAGGGAAAATCCAGCTTCGCTCCGGACCAAATCACTCCGGACGACATGCGCAGCAGCGACGAGCCACGGCAGTCCCCGGGGCCTCGCGTCATGGTACCGGCAGCGCCTATAGCCCGGGCCTCGCATCTTTCAGACGAGGAACTCCTCGCAGAACTGACGTACCGGATGATGCACCGCAACAGGGGCTAGCTGGTTGCTGACAGTTGCTGCCGGCGCACCATCTCGTTGATCCAGGCAGGCGCGAACGGAGAGGTGCAGTTGGGCGGAGTTGGGTAATCCTTCAGCACCTCCAGTCGCTCACCAATACTCAAGGCGCGGGCGCGATACTCCGGGTGTTCGATGCCGATCTGGGCCAGACAGGTGTTCATCGCCCACTGCAGGCGGTCCGGGGCGTCCTTCATCCCCTCCTCGATGGCATCCAGCAGCCCGGTAAGGTCCAGGCCGGCCGGATCCTTGACGACGCGCTCCGAGGTCAGCGCCCAACCGGCACTCGCCACCAAGGGATCCTTGTCCGCAAACCAGGCCACCCGCAGCTCTTCGGCGTGCGGATTCTTCTTGACCACGTAATTCACGAGCCAGTCATGGACTTTGGGGGTTCGGGCCTCGCGCAGCATGGTGTCCAGATCATCGGATCCGTACGACTTAGGCCGGCAGATCAGCAGTGCCAGCAGCTTCGCCGCGGTGTCATCGGTCTCCCAAAGCTCGCGGGAAAGTTCCGGCTGTATCTTCAACCGCTTCGCAATCGCGCGCAACTTAGTGAGGTTCACACCGTGATCGTCACCGTGTTTTTCGTTCACCTCGCGCGACCTCGGGTCTTCCAGCGCGGCCAGCTCGGCCATGACGCCAGCCAGCGTCGTCCCAGTTGCAGCCGTACCAGTCGCAGTTTTCCCGACCACTGGAGCCTCCCGTCCATCGCGTGTGAAACTCAGCCTACTAGGCGTGGATGCGAGGGTTCGCCGATTGCCCGCAGGCGGGATGACAGCTCATAGGGTGCGGTCCAGCACGTTCCTGAACTGCCATCCCCGCACCATGCGGTTAGGGCTACTTCCCGCCCTTGAACAGGCCTGCGATCTTGGAGCCGAGACCCTTCACGTTTTCGGTAACATCTCCGGCGATTTCCCTGGATTTCCCGGCAACGTCACCAGCAAGTTCCTTAGCATTCTCACTCACGTCACCGGCGAAAAATTCCTTGACGTTTTCTGCTGCATCGCCTGCGAATTCCTTGACGTTTTCTGCAGCCGCTCCAGCAAACTCCTTGACATTTTCAGCGGCCTCGCCGGCAAATTCCTTCGCATTTTCAAGTGCCTCGCCAGCTACATCCTTGGCCTTGCCCGCAGCGCCTTCCACTGCTTCCGATCCCGTGGTTTCTTCACTCATGGTGCTCTCCTTCGTGACGGTTGAACGCTGATCACTCCCGGTATTTACCCTGCAAAGCAATCAATCGCATCAGGGAGTTTTCCCCCTCTACTTTCAAACTATTGGCATTCACGCGGGTTACGCAACGCAAAACACCCCGAGTGAAATATTCGGCAAAATTAGCCAGGACAGTCAGCGAACCCGTTCAGCTTTTGTAAATTTCGCACGGGCCCCTGATGCCATATGGACCAATACGGGCGTCTTCTTGCCGATCACCAGGTCCAGGGCTTCGACCAGCCGTGAAATTTCGGCAGCAAGGAGGTGCGGTGCCACGCCCTGCCGAGGCTGGATGCGCACCCTTAATCCGGGCTGGCCTTTGACCTCATACGTGGCCACAGACGCGCCGGCGAGGTCCGGCCGATCTGCCAAAGCTGCCCGGAGCGCCTGTTCCGCGACGCCGCCACCGATCTGGACCTCACCGTCCACATGGCTCTCGTCGTCGCTGGCCACCAGAAGGTTGGCCCGGCCTTTACCCTGTTGCGACACCCAGGCGACCATCGCAATAATGATGGCCACCAAAACCACACCGGCCACAATCCACAGCCAACTTTCCTCACGGCCGGGGAACCGGGTTCGCTGGAATGCATCCTCGGCACGGGCCCACATGTCCGCGGCCCAGCCGTGCCACCACGTTGCTACGGCCGGAACAGTCGCCAGCAGGAGAAGAAGCAGCCCAACGGCCAGGAGTTTCACGCCAATGATGAAGAGAAGCACCCGGTTGAGGGCACGCGGTGTTTCGTTCATGCGCCGACCACCCCCGACGTAGAGAGGTTCACCCGAACAGTGGGCATGGGAAAGGGGGACATTTCATCGAGTTCGGACTGCACTGCTTGTAGGACGGCTTCCTCGCTGACCCTGCTGCCGGAGGTGGGCCGGACGTTGACCACCACTGACTGCCTGGACACAATCACCATGACCTGTTCCGGTGTCACGTTGGCGGCAGTCCGCGCACGACGAGCAAGTGCCGAGGCCAGCACTTCGTCATCAACGACGACGGCGGTGCGTGGGTCCCGCAGCAAATGCCGGGCCCGTCTGCCTGGTAAAACAGCGTGAAGGAGGAAAAAGAGTCCGACCATGGCAATGACAGCACCGCTGGCGCCAAGCAGAAGAGGCGGCATGCCCGCCGGAAGTGCGATGATTCGCTCCGCTGCCGTGCTTGGGTCAATAAGCCATGGCGGTTGGCCGATGGCGCGGAGCGCAGATTCCAGAAGCGCGAGGACGCAGAGAATGATCACCAGCACGGCGGCGATGGTGGCTGCTCCAGCCCGGGACGAGTGCGTTTCCCTGCGCAGGACACGGCTCATTGCCGGGTCCTCGCCGGCGATGGGGCTGGCTCCGGAGCCAGCGTCAGAAGGTTCAATGATTGTTTGCTGGTCCTGTGTCACCGGACGCGGCCTCCCTCTGAAACGTGGGCTCCACTAATCCTGATATCCACTCTGCTTATGCGGAAACCACTGAGCCGGGTCACACGCTCCAACACCGTTGCCTTTGCGGCCACAGCACGGTCCCAGATGGAGCCGCCGAAGCCCTGGACACGCTCCGGATTGCGCAGTACTTCACTCAACGCGGGGATGCTGATAGGTGCCACGATAGACAAAGCCAGCAGGCCGTCGTCGTCCGACCAATCTGCGCGGATGTCGCTGGGTTCCACGCCGAGAGCCTCGGCGGCCGCGGCTTGTGCCAGCGATGTCAAAGCCTGGGTACTGATCCGGTTATGTCCGGCCAGGCTGGTGGTAGGTTCCACAGCCCCAGCCACGCTCATGACGAAGAGCGCCGGCCCGTAATGGCGTCCAGGACGCTGCGAAGATCAAGCTTGCCTTCGGCTGCACGGCCCAGGAGGGCGCCTATGCCCATGAAGAGCAGTGAGATAAGGAAGCCCCACAGCCCGAATTGGAAGGACATGAACGCCACGAAGGCGCCAATCGCGATTCCCACAACGGTCATGCTCATTGCAGTGCCTCCCTTTCGACCACGACGGTTTTGGGCTTGGGTGGCGGGGCCACATAGACATCGTTGATCTCGATGTTGACCTCGATGACCTGCAGCCCGACGAGTTCCTCAACTGCCCGGTAAACAGCAGCGCGGACCTGGTTGGCGACGCTGTGCAAGGGATGCCCGTAGACAGCGACAAGGTTGATGTCCACCGCCACCTGGGTCTCGCCCACTTCGGCGCGAACACCCGCGGCATGGTCCGAACTGCCAACAGCGTCACGGATTGCGCCAAGCGCGCGGGATGGACCTGAGCCCAGGGAGTAGACACCTGGAACCGCGCGTGCAGCGATGCCGGCTACTTTTGCCACTGCCGCCTCGGAGATAATGGTGCGTCCGGTACCGAGGACCTCGCCCTCAGGCGCAGGGTCGATCTGCAAGTTCTGATCTGACATCGAAGCACTCCCCTTCTCTTGAGTACCACCCTAGCGTCTAGCTCCGACGCTTTGTGAGAGAAGCGAGTGTGCGCGGCGGCTACTTGCAGTTCTTATCCATCCAGTCCTGGATCGGCTTCATAAGTTCCTCGAATTCAGGCTCCCCGTACTTGCGGAAATCCGTTCCGGCGGACTCCGTATACGCCCTCAGCTTCTCAAAGCTCGGCTTCAGTTCGTCAGGCACCTTGCCCTGCATTTGCGACAGTTCTTCCTTGGCCTTCTTGATATCTTCCGGGTCGCCGCCCACCAAGGCCGCCAACGGAAGGATGGTCACGCTCAGCATGGCCGCACTGACGGAGATGCACGCTTCAGACAAGGAAGCGAACTCGCCATAGACGCCGCCTGTGCCTGTGGTCGCGTCCGGGCTTGCACTGATCTCCGCGGACGGCTCGGCACTGGATTGTGGGGCGCTGGCTGCTGGGGCGTTCGACGACGCAATGGGCGTGGGCTGTGCAACCGGCAGCGGGAAAGAGCAGGCACTAAGCGCCAGCGTTCCGATCAGAAGACACCCGATCAGCAGCGGGCTTGTACCTCGCCGGCCGGCACCTTTCCTGCGATTCCTTCCAGGAAGCCTGGACGTGCTCGAGCCTGTGGTTTCGATCATGGTGTCCCCCATTGGATTGCGTGCGATGACGAACCGGCGAGGGCAAGAATACGCCCGGCGGGAGGCAGTGAACAGAGGTTGAGTTATCCACAGGAGGTTCTCTTCGAGGGGGTCCTTGAAGCCCGCGCCACCTAGACTGGCCGACACATCACCAAACAGCCGCTGGGGAGCCTGTCATGCGACGCCTTTCGTTTGCCTCTTTTACTGTTCTCATCGTCCGCGTGGCAGCTGCTGCGCTCGGGATTTCGCTGGTGCTCACCGGTTGCCAGGGCGGCAGCCCACCGGGCAAACCACCCACAGAAACAGGCCCGACGACGGCGTCCCCCACCTCTGGCGCAAGCGGATCAGGTGCTCCCGTGGCTCCTTCCGGGAGCGCCACTCCTTCCGGTGTGTATAAGCCTGCGGATGCGAAGGGCAAAGCGCAGAACGTGCCGGTGCCCGTTATGCCTGAGCTGGCTAAGGAGAACACGAAGGAGGGGCTGGAGGCGTTTATCCGGTATTGGTACGCGCAACAGAATTACGCGATAGAGACGGGCGACCAATCGATCTGGTCAATTCTCAGTACAGAGGAATGCCTTACGTGCAAACGGATCGAGAAAGGCCTCCACGACAGCTACACCAATGGTCGCTGGACGTCTGGAGGGAAAATTTCCGTCCCAGTCATCGAACCACTTTGGACGGCGGGAGCGAAGGTACAGCAGGCCAAAGTGCAGGTCATCCAAGATCAAGCAAACTACTTCAACGCTGATGGAAGTACTGGCCGGCCCGCCGAAGCTGGAACGAATTCTGCCTTCGGGATGTTCGCGGTTTTCCGTTCGTCAGGGTGGATGGTGTCCAGTCTTGGCGTCATTAAGTAGGCGCTTTTTCTTCTCCGTGACCGTAGCCACTGCGTTCGTGATCATGCTGGCTGGACTATGGCCACATGCATTCGCCTGGGCGGACGATGATGTTTGGGCGGGCTACAACAATCAGATCGGCGCCGTGGACATGTCCGACAACTTTCGTCTTGATCCTGTGAGCGGAAGATTGAGTCCCATCTTGGATGGTGGATCTTTATCCCCCACACCTGACGACCCGAACCAGTACATGGCAGATACCCACTGCCGGGCAGACGGCCCCGACACCGTCGATCCCGGTTGCCTGGCCTTAAGCTGCCCTGCCACAACACCGGGCGGTGATGAAGGAACACCGGTGATCTGGAAACAAGCCCCCAAGTCCATCACCAACCCCGGCTGGACAAACTGGATCCCCGTCAGCGGACCCACCTGCCTGTACGACGCCCAACCCGAAAACGTTCTCGCGAACATCGCAGCCCGGATCCTGAACGACTTCCGCCAGCTCCCCGTCAACCCGGGAACCCTTGAGGCCCAACCCTTCCCCCACACCCTCAAAGGCGGGCCCACAAACTTCTACACCACCGCCGCCGAACAAGCCTTCAACATCACCATCCTCGGCCAAACCGTCCACCTGAGAGCAACCCCGGCCAGCTTCACCTACACCTTCGGCGACGGCACCAGCCTGGGCCCCACCCCGGCAGCCGGCTATTCGATCCCCGAAGCCGACTGGCTCCTCAACGACACCCGCACCAGCCACAGCTACACGGCAACAGGGAACTACCCCGCCACCATCACCACCAGCTTCACCGGCACCTACTCCGTAAACAACGGCCCAGCACTGCCCATCAACGGAACCCTGGACCTGACCACCCCACCAAAAACCATCCAGGTCTGGAAAACAGAAAAAGCACTCGTCGCCGACACCTGCCAGGAAAACCCCACATCCTGGGGCTGCCCCAACGCCGAAAAATGAAGGAGCCTGCGGCTTCCCGAACCTCATTGAGAGAAAAAGGGACCCAAATCGCCCGAAAACAGCAGCCTTGGCCCGCAAAGAAGGTCAGGAAACCACAGCACCCAAAAGGAACACACCCAAGGGGATCAGGAGAACCACGTGTCCGGCGGAGAAGCCGTGTGCAGCAATGGCAACGCGATGGCGCGGGACGGGGCAAGAGGTTGGCCCATTTCGCCCAGGACTTGCCGGGCCAGGGCCACATCGTTGACGCAGATCCCATCGACTCCGAGTTGGACGGCTGCGCTGATTTCATCACTTGTCGCCAGAGTCCAAGGGAACACCTTGAGGCCGACGCCATGAGCCTCGGCGACCAATCCGGCGTCGAGAATTTCAAAGGCGGGCGCAATGGCGGAAGCGCCGGTTGCCAAAGCAGCCATCACAAATTCTTTAACGGCAGAAGGATAGAGGCCTACCGACCGGACGGGGCTCTCCCTGCTCAGCGCCACCAGCGGAACTCCAGGCAACATTCCTGACAGTGCCCGAATGATTTGAGGATCGAAGCTGCGGACGCGCAAGGCCTGTTCACCCTGGTGAGCCTTGAGCAGCCTGGACAATTCAGTCACTATTCCGTGGCCATACTGGTCCCAGGCCGCACCGTCAGTTTTGACCTCAATGTCCAGAACGACGTCGGCGGCATTGGCGAATCGCAACAACGCAAGGGTCTCGGACAGCGACGGCGCACGCGTTTCAGGATCGACGTCGGTAATCGTCGCCGGGTGCTTCTCAACTACAGCCTGAAGCATGCTTTCCAACCTGATGTCGGCGGTTCCGATGACGGCGTCGTGCCTCAATACCAGTTGCATGTCAGACGTGAGCCAGACATCGACTTCTATGGCATCAACGCCAAGGCGAAGTGCCTCGACGAAGCTCGCCAACGTATTCCCGTGCCGTGTGGCAAGAACGCCCCGGTGGCCCTGAATTTCGATCATTGATCTTCCTATTCCGATTCGTCCACGACGGAAACTTCAATAACAGTGGTGAGCTGGGACAGTTGGGCCACGATGTCCGACGCTGCCATGGTGCCTTCAATCTCCAGCTCTATCTCAATGAGGTCAGCTGTGGCGGCGGTTTCGGTAGCAGTCATCAACCGGTCCATCACGCCCTTGGACTCGGCCGAACCCCGCGTCGTAGCGAAACCTTGAACACGGAAACCTTGCTCGGTGCACGTTCGAAGCACGTCCCTCAGGGCTCCGACACCGTCCATATAGGTAACTTTCAACATCCACTGGCTTGGCAAACCAAAGCGGAGCTTCGCAGTCACCACGGGATAGACATAGACGATGACGAAGTGGGCTGCGGTGACGAATACCGCGGGAAGCAGGAGGCCTGCCCCGGCGGACGTTCCGACTGCTGCTGTAACCCAGATGGAGGCTGCTGTCGTCAATCCGCGGACTTGGTTCCGCCGCACGAACACCAGCCCCGCCCCTATGAAGCCAATGCCGGAAACCACTTGAGCCGCCAGGCGGGAGGGATCCAGCCTCACCAGGTCCACTGTCAGGACGTCGCTAAAGCCATATTTGCTCACCACCATGAACAGTGCGGCTCCAAGTCCTACCATGGCATGAGTTCTCATGCCCGCCGACTTGTTCTTGCTCTGGCGTTCAAAACCTATGGCTGTGGATAGGACGAGTGCTGCGGCCAAGGCCAGACACATCTGCCACCACTGTGTATCCGCGCTGAAGATCACTTACTGCTCCGATTCGGTTATCAACCCCCTTCTTCTGTCCTCTTTGTGGAAGATCCAGTCCGATACGGATGTTCCATGCAAAAGCAGCCCAAGGTAGGCACGACGCGAGCCGGTCCTCCCGCTAATTCTTCAAGCCATGGAACGTACCAGTCAACGCTTCTGCACATTCGTGCAAGTTGGTCGAGGAACTTTGTAAGGACGTATTAGCATGGTATTTTCAGCCAGTATTTGTGGCTGAAAATACCCAGTAACACGCCAGGGAAGCCTATTTCCACCGTCGCAGAATCGGGTCTTGTGATCAGCCATCTTTGTGTGTAGGTTGACCATGACCTGAAGTTAGGTTGTCAGGTCAAATATGAACAAATGCTTTTTTGCAAGTGCTAAGTCGCCCGGACAGCGATGACGAGGGGGTCAACGTGAGGGTTTTCCATGGGCAGATTAGGTACAAGTGATGCGCAAACCAGCAGGGCACCGGTCCACAGACCGCCAATAAGCACCCCGAAGAACCGACGGTGGAACCGGAGAACACGCAGGGACGCATGGGTTTTTGCCGCTTTTGCGGCACCCAATGTCCTGCTCATCCTCCTCTTTACATACCGTCCGCTGGTCACCAACTTCTACTATTCCACCCTCGACTGGACGCTCGGGGCGGCCACAGCAACGAGTGTGGGACTGGGTAACTATGTGGAGTTCTTTACCTCCCCCGACGCTTCAAGCGTGCTGGGCGTAACAGCCATATTTACGATCACCACCGTTGGCGGTGCGATGATGCTGGGCCTGCTGGTGGCGTTGGCTCTTAACCAGAGGCTGAAGGGCACAACATTCGCCCGGGCAGTGGTTTTCGCGCCCTATGTCCTTTCCGGAGTCGGCGTCGGCTTGGTGTGGTTGTTCATTTTCGATCCGACGTACGGCGTCCTTTCATGGATGCTCCGCACAGTTGGCCAGGCGAGCCCCCAGTGGGTCAACGATCCTAAGCTCGCGCTGCTCATGGTCATCATCGTGTACGTGTGGAAGAACCTCGGCTATTGCGCAGTGGTGTATCTGGCAGGTCTGCAATCCATTCCCACCCAGCTCCTGGAGGCTGCCGCGTTGGATGGTGCCAGTAGCCTGAGGCGCTTCACGTCGGTGGTGCTTCCCCTTCTTTCCCCCACCACCTTCTTCCTCCTGATCACCTCACTGCTGAGCTCCCTGCAGGCGTTCGACATCATCCGCATCATGACTCCATCCGGCAACGGAACCAGCACGCTGATCTTTGACTCCTACCTTCAGGCATTCGGCTCCTACAACCGGGCCGGATACTCCGCGGCCATCTCGGTTGTGCTGTTCGCCGGCTTGCTCGTCATGACGGCCGTGCAGTTGCGCTTCGTGGAGCGAAAGGTTCACTACTCATGAGCACCAACACCGTTAAAGCCACACCACGTCGTGACCGCCCGTTCTCCTGGCAAAACCTTGGCAAGACGATTGCCGGGGGTTACGTCCCCCTTCTGCTGGCAACCATGGTTGTCTTCGTGCCCCTCCTATGGATGATGTTGTCTTCCCTCAAAGCGCCCGGCGAGATCGTGACAACAAACCTGACCTGGCTGCCGAAGAGCCCCAGCTTTCAGAACTACGCAGACGCAGCATCCACCGTGCCCTTCGCGCGATTCTTCCTCAACAGCGTGATCGTCACGGTCATCGGATCCACCATTAAGTGCGTACTTGCAGTCTTCACGGCCTACGCACTCGTGTTTGTCCGTTTCCCCTTCAAGAGGGTGATCTTCCTCCTGATTCTGGTTGCGCTGATGGTCCCGCCGCAGGTTTCCGTGCTTCCCAACTACGTTTTGATCGCAGGCATGGGAGGGCTCAACACGTATTGGGGAATTATCCTTCCAGGCCTGGGGACGGCGTTTGGCACTTTCCTCCTCCGGCAGCATTTCCTCACACTGCCGCCGGCAATCCTGGAATCGGCGGAAATCGACGGAGCGGGCCACTGGCGCAAGCTCTGGAAGATCGTTGTCCCGGTGTCCGTGCCGAGCATCGCGACCGTGGCTTTGGTGACAATCGTTTCTGAATGGAACGAGTACATCTGGCCACTGATCGTCACCGACCATCCAGACATGATGACCCTTCCTGTGGGTCTAACGCAGCTGGTTAACAGCGATGGCAGCACCCAGAACTGGGGCATGCTCATGGCCGGCGCGGTCATCGTCCTTCTACCGATCTTGCTCATCTTTGCCGCACTGCAGCGATACATCGTCTCCGGGCTCACTCAGGGCTCGGTTACAGGCTAAAACTCCACCCTTCGAGGTTGCTTGGGCACCTCGATCACTAGAAAGGCACTTCCCCTATGTCAAAAACACTTTCCCGGAAGCATTTCCTCGGCTTGGCTGGTGCTTCAGTCACCGCCGTCGCGCTTGCAGCCTGTGGCGGTCCCTCGACTGATGCCGGAAGCACATCCGCAAAGGCGCTCTCCCCGGAGGATTGGTCCAAGATCAAACCTGCCCCAAGCATCAGTTTCATGTCCAGCCATCCCGGTAAGTCCCGGGATACGGAGCAGAAGCTGATAGAGGCCTTCCAAGCGGCCAATCCGGATATCAAAGTCAACCTCATCACCGGAGGCTCAAACTACGAGGAAGTGGCGCAAAAGTTCCAAACCTCCCAGGCCGGGAGCGAAGTACCGGACGTGGTCGTGGCGTCGGACGTGTGGTGGTTCCGCTACGCGGTTTCAGGTGCCATCCTTCCGATTAATGCGCTTCTCAAAGCCGTCAATGTCAGCTCCTCCGACTACAAGTCCGGTTTGATCGCCGATTACGAATATTCTGATCAGCTGTGGGCAGTCCCCTACGCCCGTTCAACCCCGTTGTTCTACTTCAATAAGGACCACTTCAAGGCGGCCGGAGTTCCCGAGCGGGCGCCAAAAACCTGGGAAGAGTTCGCCGAGTGGGCACCCAGGATCAAGTCGGCGAATGCTTCAGCTTCCGGATACCAAAACGCCTACCAGTACCCGGCGATCGCAGGTTATGCCGGCTGGACCCTGCAAAACGTCCTGTGGGGCCAAGGCGGCGGCTGGTCCAAGGAGTGGGAGATTACGGCAAATTCAAGCCAATCTGTTGCCGCGATGCAGTGGGTGCAGGACTCCATTGTGAAGAATGGCTGGGCCGGGGTCTCCTCCAAGAACGCCATTACCGACCTTCAAGCCGGTGCAATCAGCGCCACGATCAGCTCGTCCGCCGACCTCGCCGCCACCCTAAAGGCTGCGAAAGAAGCAAACATGAGGATCGACGTCGGATTCTTGCCGGGCGGTTCGGCCGCGGCGTCGCAGGTTTGTCCCACGGGCGGTTCCGGCTTGGTGATCGCCAGCAAAACGTCGCCCGAACAGCAGCTTGCAGCAGCCAAGTTCGTCACGTTCATGACGAACGCGCAGAGCACGTCCACTCTGTCTGCCGCAACCGGCTACCTACCTGTGGCCGAGGCGGCAGATATCTCGGCGATTGTTGCCCAGACACCGGAATTCCAAACTGTCGTAGACCAGCTCAAAGAGACCCGCACCCAGGACTTTGCCCGAACGTTCCTTCCCGGCGGAGACCAGGAGCTGGCCAAGGCAGCCACCAGGATCATGAATGAAAAGGCCGATGTGCAAGCAACGCTGACCGAGCTGAAGGGAACGTTGGAAGGCATTTACAACAAGGATGTGAAACCGAAGCTGAAGTCGTAAGCCCCGGCGGCGTAAGCGTAGGCATCGTTGGGGGTGCCTACGCTTACGCACCCGACCTGGCTGCGGACACCCAAATTCCTTGGATCAATTTGGGTGTCGTGAAGATCACAAAGCAACAACCCCCGGAAGCGGCGATGCGTTAAAGAAGAAAAGCACCAGTTCCGAAGAACTGATGCTTCCCAGTGGTGGCTCCGACCGGCGTCGATCCGGTGACCTTTCGATTTTCAGTCGAACGCTCTACCAACTGAGCTACAGAGCCTAGGTGACAAGTCACCTTGAGAACCGAAATTACTTCCGGCGCTCAGAGCGACCCTGACGGGACTTGAACCCGCGACCTCCGCCGTGACAGGGCGGCGCGCTAACCAACTGCGCTACAGGGCCTTGCGTTTGCAGTATCTCTACCGCGTTTTTTTCAAGGCTTCTAGCTTACCAGACTTTTTTCATCCGATTTACCACTTGCCTTGCGTACCCCCAACGGGATTCGAACCCGTGCCGCCGCCGTGAAAGGGCGGTGTCCTAGGCCGCTAGACGATGGGGGCCTGAACTCAATTCGGATTATGCGAGGAAAAACAACACTTTATGCGTTCTTTTCGGTTCTCACCCGTCCGAACTGGACTCTAAAACTTTAGAGCATAGATGGCGATATTCCCAAATCGAGGTCTGCACGACTATGCAATAGCGACTACGGGACATGCTCAAGGAGGTCACCGACCTGGCAATCAAGCGCCTCGCAGATGGCTGTCAGCGTGGAGAATCGGATGGCCTTCGCCCGGTCATTTTTGAGGACGGACAGGTTGACGAGGCTCACCCCAACTCGACGGCTGAGCTCCGTCAGCGTCATGCCGCGGAGCTCCAGCAACTCATCCAGCCTGCAGTGGATGGCGATCGTCTCTTCGGCTGGCATCAGACAAGGCCTTCGGTGTCGCTCTGTAGGCGTCGCCCGAATTGGAACACGCCCCCCAGCAACACGAGCACCCCGCCAGCCACCAAAGGTGCCGGGTCGAACCCGGAAATGTAGACCAACGTTTCCCCGACCCTCGCCGGCATGGCTCCAAGCTGTTCGGCCAGCCGGCTCTTAGCGGTGGAATCCAGAATCTGGGCGGCACTTCCCGAGATTGCCAGGAGCATGCCGACGGACCCAACGATTACGGCAGTGCGCGGGCCGAACAGCACCCTGCTCGTAAGCCGATAGGCCAGCAGGACCAGGAGCGAAACGACGCAGAGGACGGCCACCAGATTCATGGCTGCCGACCAGCCCAGGAGTGAAGCCTCATATTCAGGAAGGACGGGGACGGTTGCCTGCACTTCCGAGACGCGGGCTACGGCGCCGAGATCCAGCGCTTCCGACTCCCGGGTGGAAGGGTCAAGGGGCAGCCGCAGGACCACCTCTCCGTCGCCATTATTGATGATCGTCGAGACTGTTGAAAGCGAAGCGGCAATGGCCACCGCCACCGAGACGACAATGAGTACGGCCGAATCCACTCTTGACAGCACACTCACGCCCGCCAGCGAATCCACGATCCTTCTTTTTGAACCCACAGTTTCCCCCCAAGGGTTATCGAAGTTCGTTAATATCGAACATCGATAAACTAACCCCGCAACCCACGCGGCGTCAAACATTGGCAGTTTCTTGCCGTGACGCGTCCGAAAACCGCCAGCCCGGCCGACCTCCCCGGCACTAGATTGGCTCTATGACAACCACCACCCCGGCCGAACCCGGCCAGCCGTCCCCGGGCATGCAACCGCGCAACACCCCCGCGCCTGCAGCTCCCATCAGCAAACTTGGCATCGCCGCCGTCGTCGTCACCGTAGTCCTTTGGGCTTCAGCGTTCGTCGGCATCCGCGCTGTGGGCCCAAGCTTCTCCCCCGGTTCCTTGACGCTCGGACGGTTGGCGGTTGCCGCCGTCGTTCTTGGAATCGTGGTGCTGCCCACCCTGAAAATCTGGCCACGGGGCAAGGAATGGTTGCCCATCATGGCGTACGGGGTGATGTGGTTCGGCGGTTACAACGTGGCGCTGAACGCTGCGGAGCACATGCTCGACGCCGGTACCAGCGCAATGCTGATCAACGTCTCGCCGATCCTCATTGCAGTCCTCGCCGGAGTAGTCCTCAAGGAAGGCTTCCCACGGTGGCTTCTGATCGGGAGCGCCGTTGCGTTCGGTGGCGTGGCGATGATCGCCCTCGGTTCGGGACAGCGTTCGACGGCGGATGTCGCCGGGGTGTTGTTGTGCTTGCTTGCCGCCGTACTCGCCTCCGTCAGCGCGATCCTGCAGAAGCCGGTGCTCCGGAAATTCACAGCCGGCCAGGCGACCTGGTTCGGCATCATGGTTGGCACCGTGTGCTGCCTGCCGTGGACGGGCCAACTGATCAGCGAGGTCCAGTCGGCGCCGCTGCCGGCCACACTCGGCTTGGTCTACCTGGGCATCTTCCCGACGGCCATCGCCTTCACCACATGGGCGTACGCGCTGTCCTTGATCTCGGCCGGAAAACTCGCCGCCACGACGTACCTGGTCCCCGGCACCACCATCCTCATCTCTTGGGCTGTGCTTCAGGAAGTCCCAACCATCTGGGGACTGATCGGTGGCGTGGTGTGCTTGATCGGCGTGGGCCTGACCCGACGAACGGCAATGGCTGCCCGGCGAACGGCAAAGTGACTAGCGGGCCATACCCGCAAGGAGCTCCCGGTGCGTGGGCGGATTGGCGCCCGGACGGCCAACGGTAATGGATGCTGCCATGGATGCCGTGGTTCCGATCCGCTCCAGGACCGTAGGCGCCAGACCGTCGCTGCCACGCAGGAGCAGGCCCATAATGAGCGCCGACATATATGAATCCCCGGCGCCGATGGTGTCGGCCACGTTCGATGGAATGGCGGGAACTGTGAGTTGCATGTGCCGGGTGGCCATGAGCGAACCGCTGGAGCCCCGGGTCACTACCGCAAGTACAGTGCCAAGGTCCAGGAGGTGACTCGCGGTGTCCTCCAAATCCTTGCCCGGGTACAGCCAGCGGGCGTCGTGCGCGCTCATTTTCACGACGTCCGTCAATGGCACCAACTCTTCGAACAAGGAAAGTGCCTCGTGGTGGCTGCCAAGGAGGTCAGCACGGATGTTGGGATCGTAGGTAATCATGCAGCCGCCCTGCGCCTGCTCCAGCAGGCTCCTGACAACGCTGGCCCCAGGTTCAAGGAACGTGGCGATCGAACCCGTGTGCAGGATTCTTGGTGCATACGGCAGCGCGAGCGGAGCAAGTGCCGAATCGATCTCGAACGTGTACTCAGCCGAACCGTCGGCATCGATCCGGGCGGTCGCCGTCGCCGTCTTGCCCAAGGACTTTGATCCGGGCAGCAGTACCACGCCCGCGCCCTGAAGGTGCGAGGCAATGGCGTCGCCCCGCTGGTCCCGTCCGATGGCGGTCAGCAGGCCGGCCTTTACATCCAGGCGGCCGAGCCCATAAGCAACGTTGGCCGGCGAGCCTCCGGGATATTCGATCTGCCCATCGGGCGACTCCACGATGTCGATGAGCGCCTCACCTACCACGACGACGTCGAGGGGCTCAGGTGCGGAGGTAGGCGTGGCGGTCATGCGGTTCCTGTTCGTTCGTTGGTGAGATGCGGGGCTGGCCTACGGATTGCCGTTCGACGAGCTCGCATTCGAACAGTTCAGCATGACCTGGGGACGGTGCACCAGCGCGTACCAGCTCCAGGGCGTCAATGTTCCTTGTTGGGACTAGAGTCGGATCATGTCCGCGAATCTCCCTCCCGGCCTGCCCATCGTTCCCGACGGCGATCTCCCCTCCTCGCCGCTTCCGGAGCGGAAAGCAGTGCATAGCCCGATCGAGCATGCCCCCACCGAGGGCGCTGGATTAGCCGGAGTTGACGCGGATTTCCCTGCCGGGCCGTTCGAAATGTCGCCGGAGGAGTTCGAAGAAGCTGTGAGCGACGCCTTGCAGCTGATCCCACCCAAAGCTGCAAGCGCCATGGACAACGTGGCAATCTTCATCGAGGACGACTACACACCACGCCCGGATGAAGATCCGGACACCGTACTACTTGGTTTGTACGAGGGCGTGCCGTTGACCGAACGCGACTCCTGGTGGGAAGCGGGCTCCCTGCCGGATCGGATCACTATTTTTCGCCAGCCCATCCTGGACATCTGCTCCACCCGCGAGGAAGTCATCGACGAAGTGGCCGTGACGGTGATCCACGAGATCGCCCACCACTTCGGAATTGACGACGACCGCCTGCATGAGCTCGGCTGGGGCTAGCCTTGTAAGCATGGGGCACGATCACAACCACTCCCACGGAGTAACCGCAACCGGCAAGCATCGCAAACGGCTTATTGCAGTCCTGGCCATCACCTTGGGTGTGGTGGGCATCCAGGTGGTTGGCGCGCTCATCTCTGGCTCGCTTGCGCTGCTGGCCGATGCAGGCCACATGCTGTCCGACGCCGCAGGCGTGTTCATCGCATTGATGGCGGCGTGGATCGCTACCCGCCCGGCGAGCGATCAACGGACTTACGGATATCAACGGGCCGAGGTGCTGGCGGCCTTGGCCAACGCCCTTGTACTCATCGTCATCGCAGTCGTCATCATGATCGAGGCCATCCGCCGCTTTGGGGAGTCGCCGGAAATCCACACGGACGTCATGCTGTGGGCGGCGATCCTGGGCGCCCTGGCCAACCTCATTTCCCTGATGATCCTGCAGGGGGCCCAAAAGGAAAGCCTCAACGTCCGGGGGGCCTATCTTGAGGTCCTTGGCGATCTTCTCGGCTCGATTGCCGTTATTGCGGCTGCCATCGTCATCATGACCACGGGCTTCACTGCCGCTGACCCCATTGCTTCTGTCCTGATCGCCCTCATGATCATCCCCCGCGCCTGGCACCTGCTCCGCGATGTTGTTGACGTACTTCTGGAAGCTACCCCCAAGGGCGTGGACGTGAATATGATCCGCGAGCACATCCTTGCCGTGGACGGGGTAGTGGAGGCCCACGACATCCACATCTGGACCATCACATCCGGGGTGCCCGTGTTCTCCGCCCATGTTGTTGTGGAAGACGAGGTCCTTAACGCCAGCGGGGCAGACAGCATCCTGGACCAGCTTGGATCCTGCTTGGGGCGCCATTTCGACACCGAGCACTGTACCTTCCAGCTGGAACCTGTCAGCCACTCCGAGCACGAGTCACACCAGCACGCCTAGCCGGGCGCGTCACTTGGCGTCGCAGTTACCGTTCCTGCTGCTCCATCCACCGTGATGATCTGGCCTGAGCTGATCCGCAGGGTCGCGTCGGGCACGCCCACCACCGCAGGTATGCCGTACTCGCGGGCCACCACGGCGCCGTGGGAGTTGGGACCGCCCATTTCCATAACTAGGCCGCCGGCGGTGAGGAACAAGGGTGTCCAGCCGGGGTCGGTGGAGGGCGCCACGAGGATTTCCCCAGGTTCCAGATGAGCGCCAACGGGGTCCAGGATGACCCGCGCCGGGGCTGTGATGACGCCCGCCGACGCCGGACTGCCGGAGAGCGCTCCGGGAGAAGCCGGGGTTCTGCCAGCTGCGGCAGTGGCTTCAGGTTCTGTCCCGTCTGAGAGCAGTACCCGTGGAATATGCCGACGCCTCAGTTCCTGTGCGTATTCTGCGCGGCGATCTGCCACGAGTTGATGGAGCTTGTTGCCAGCCAGGGCAGTCTCTACTTCGTTGAGGTCCAGGAAGAAGATATCCTCCGCGCTTTCAATCCGCCCTGCCTCCGCCAGTTCTGCTCCGACCAGCGAGAGTTGTTCCCTTGCCGAAGCCAAGCCGAGGACGAGGTTGTATTTGGGCAGCTCCCTCATCCCGGCAAACCTGCGCGTACGGTCCAACGCCGCACGGACCAGCTTGGCATGGAGCGGACTCTTGGCCCTTGCCCGCGCAACCAATCTGGCAACCTGTTCATCTGCCTCCCGGGCAGCTTTCCCGAACTGCTGGTCGGGTGCGTCCGCCGTGTGCTCGAGCCGCAGATAGTTGACCACGACGCCGAGTATGTGGGTTGGGTCGTCCGACCATCGGGGCATGCCGAGGTCGATCTCAGCCACAGCCCTGTGCCCGTAGGTGCGGAGGAAAGCTTCAAGCCCGGATTGCGCAACTGCTGGTAGTGCTCTGTCCTTGTACTGCTGAACGAGTTCGTCGAGTGTGGGGTAACTCAGGAAGGCCAAGGCCTCCGGATCTTCCCTGATCTCCTTGGCAAGCTGCCACAGCGCAAGGTCCATCTCGGTGGTGACATTGTTGGGTAGCCCGCGGATGACTGTTTGGAGCTGGTCCCAGGAGGCTTGCCCGCCCAACACCTTCCGGACGAGTCCAAGCATCGCAAAGCCCAGAACGGGAAGGGGCAGCACTTGGGGAACCGTTGCGAATACTTCCTCCCCCAGGATTCGCTGCACGTGGGCAATTCGCTGGTGGGCGGTGACGCCCTCCGGCACCCGGAGGGCCTGATGGAGCTCTGCCTCAAGCTGCTCTTGGCGCTTCATTGCGGCGTCGGGACGGAAAAGAGCCCGGACTACCGACTCAGGGACACGGTATTTAGCAGCAACAGGCGCAACGTGCCTGATGAGTCTTATCGGAGTTTTGATGGTGACGGCGAACCGCGGGTCATCGAAGAGGCCGCGAATCACCGCCGCGGAACGGGCCTCCATGATGTCAAAGATGCGCGGCACAATGGCCCGGCCCACCTTGCTGCGCAGCACGGATGTGAAGTCGAAGAAGATCCTCTGCCCGGCCTCATAGTAGGGCGATGGTCCCGAGCGTGGATCGGGGACATCGAAAGCCGCCCTGCGGGCAACGCTGGAAGCTATCAGGCGGATACCCGCCAGGCCCATGGGCGTCAGAGGCCTGGTGAGTCCTTGGGCGAGGCTGAAGTTCAGGAACGCGTGCTCACCGGGAGTCGCCGGCACCCGCGAGGTCAGCGGATAGAGGGTAGTAATGGGCCTTGCCTGCGTGAGCCAGAGTTTCCCGGACGAATCGATCGCCCATTCTGTATCCTGCGGGGCTCCATAGTGGGCCTCGACGCGCCTTCCCAACTCGGCCAGCGCGTGGATCTGGTCATCGCTGAGGCACGGCTGCACGGCGTGATTCTTGGTTGCCGCGGCCTGACCGGCCCGCTCAATTCGTTCGGTGCCACCGCCGGCAAGCGATCTGATCTCTACCTGCCGGTCACCCAGCGACCGCTTCAGGATGGAGTTGGTCTGCATATCAACTACGTACTGATCGGGATTAACGGCGCCTGACACTACGGCTTCTCCCAGACCAGGGCTGGCATCGATCACAGCTTCACGGCGCCGACCCGTCACCGGGTTGGCCGTGAACATCACACCGGCCGTCGCGGAATCCACCATCTCCTGGACAACGACGGCCAGCGTCACCGTGGCATGGTCAATACCGTTGGTTGTCCGGTAGCTCACTGCCCGGTCCGTCCAGAGCGATGCCCAACAGCGGCTTACGGCGTCCAGAACTGCGTCTGCTCCCACTACGTTCAGGAAAGTGTCCTGCTGCCCGGCGAAACTCGCGAAGGGCAAGTCCTCGGCCGTGGCTGAGGACCTCACTGCGACGGGGGCTGCGTCTCCCAACCTCCGATACGCCGTCCGTACCGACTCAGCGACGTCGGTGGGAACTCCGGCGTCGAGCACCAAGGATCTTGCCCGGGCGGCTAGCCTATTCAGTTCGTCAAGGTCAGAAGCTCCGGCGTCCTGTAGAAGTGCAAAGATCTCCTCCATTCCAATCGCTGAAAGGGCGTACCGGTAGGCGGACGTTGTAAGGCAAAAGCCCGGCGGCACTGGAAGGCGGGCGGCATTCAGCTCGCCGAGATTGGCGGCCTTGCCGCCTACCTCGGGGAGCATGTCCGCCCGGATGTCCGCAATATCCCGAATGAAGACTTGCCCGTTTACATCCGGGCCCGCGCTGTCTTCCTGCCTATGCTTCCCGGGCTGCTGGTTATCCATGGACGGTTCGCGCCATGGCCCTAAGCCGCGCCGAGCATGGGTCCGAATTTGGGCCGGTCTGCCAGCCGCGGATCCTCGCGGTCCGGAACAACGAGGACCGGCCCCTTGGCGTGATGAAGCACGCCATCAGATGTGGAACCAAGGAGCATGCCCGCGAAACCACCCCGGCCCCGCGTACCCAGGACAACCAGCTCCACGCCCCGGCTAGCCTCGACCAACACGTCCACTGGTGAGCCGTCCCTAAGGTCCGTTTCCACGGGCAGCTGCGGGAAGTGGCTGCGGAGCCAGGCGACGCCTGCATCCAATTGGACCTTAATATCCGCGAACAGGGCATCGCGATCCAACGGTGCCGGCACCCAGGCCAAGGAGCCGCTGTACTGCGGGACTGCGCAGATGACGCGGAGTTTGGCCCCCATCCGCTGGGCTTGTTCGGCTGCCTCGAGAACGGCGACGCGGGCCTGCTCCGAACCGTCCACACCCACGGCGACGACGTTTTCCACCGTTCGCGGCCCGGCCTTGGCGTGCTCAGCCTTGATGTGCTTGTCCTCGGTGTTCTCGCCCAAACGATCGGCGCAATACAGCGGGACCGTTACGGTGGGGCATTTTGCGTGGGCCGGCAAGGCGCTGCTGACCGAGCCCAGGAGACGCCCGACAAAGCCACCACGGCCACGGCTGCCGAACACCAGGAGTGCAGCGTTCGCAGAGAGGTCAAGGAGGACTCCCGCGGCATCCCCATTCTCCACTGACGCATCGACGTCAATGTTGTAGCTTGAGACCTTATCCATGGCTTGCTTGACGATTGCTTCCGCGCCCTCGCGGATCACGGAATCGTCCACGGTGGCGTATCCGCCGTCGAGGCCGGACGCTGCGAAGATGGGCACCGAATAAGCCGTGACTATATGCAGGGGAAGTTGGCGCCGTTCCGCCTCACGCGCAGCCCATACAAGGGCGCATTGACCATGCTCGGAACCGTCCACTCCGACGACGATTCCACCAGGCGCCACAGCCTGGTCCCCGCCGTCCCGTGGTTCTTCAATGTGTCTGCCGTGCTGGTCCATGGGGCCCGCCTCTCCACCTACTGCTTGATGTTCCGGCCATTCTGCCAGAGGTTCTCCCTACCGGTGATCCCTTGCTGGCGCGCAACCAATAGCCGGGGCCGAAGAAACCCTCGGGGTTCTCCTTCCAATGCCCACTATTCTCGGTTGGCAATGCCGAATCAAGGCGACTTTGGGCTATGTGGATAACGGTCCGGGCTCGGTTTCCGGCACGCTCACCACGCGCCGGGTTGCGCTGCGGATGAACATCCAAAACACGCTGTCGCCGAGGCTATCCATGGCAGAAAAAGTTCGGTAGTGTTCGAGTCACCGAATGGCCGGCAAAGGTGTCCCAGGACACAACCCGGCCATTTATTTGCGGCCGCTTGGGGAACTCGGACGCGATCCAGCGCGCTGCCGAAGGCACACACGTCAAGGAGGAACCCAAGCAGTGTCACTCACTCCTGATTCCGTCACGGAACGGACTACCACCGTGGTGATCGGCACCGGCCTCTCCGGCCTGGCTGTTGCCAGCGAGCTCAGCCGCTACGGCGTCGGTTCCATCGTGCTGGATGGCTTTGGTTCTTTATCGACCACCGGACCAGCGGTCCACACGGGAATGCTCCAGCGCTGCGACGCAGCAGACCCCGCGGCAATGCAGGAGCGCAACGAGATCCTGCGCCATTTGCGCAACTACGCCGCCAGCCATCACTTGGATGTCCGCACCACCACACGCGCTGTCCGGCTGGACTTCCTGGGTGGCGACTCGTCGTTGCAGCTTGGATACGGACCCGTCGCAAGCCTGACCACGGGCAGCCTGAGGGCTGGGATGAGCGTCTATGGCCCCCTCGAATCCACCCCACGTCAATGGGCCGTGCATACAGCCAGCGGGGTTCTCCTGGCAGACCACATCGTGGTGACGCGCTGCGCCCAGAGCCAGCTGCGCCGAATGCTTGCCGATCTGGGAATCGCCATAGGCCAGAACTTCGTGGCAGCCATGCGTGCAGTCGGGATGCACTTGGTGGGCGTTGGGGAACTTATTACACCCACGCCCAAGGAAGTACTACGGCAAGCCAAGGCAGTGGGGCAAGCGATCTCATCCAAGGTGGCCCTCCCCGCCGGGCCGGGCATCGCCCTCGCCTAGAACCTGGCCTGGAGCCTTTACCTGGAACCCTGCGCGTAGAAACCTGGCGGAGAACCCTGGCCTTGAAACGATCGAGCCAACCAAAGCATGTTCCTAAAAAGAACAAAAATTAACCCAAAAGGCCGGCGCCTCCGAAGACATTTGTCCTCGAAAGCACCGGCCTTTGAGTTGGAGCGTGAAGCTTAGGCGCCAGCGCGTACGTACGTGATGGGGCCGGTTGCGGTGAGCCAGCTGATCGGGTGGATGCCCGTCTGGTTGCCGTTGATGCCACCGCTGATGGCCTGGCCGTTGCCGATGTAGATGGCTACGTGGCCGGACTGGACGATCATGTCACCGGGCTGGGGGTCGCTGACAACCTTGCCGTAGTTCAGGAACTGCATGGGTGCGAGGTCGCCAACCGGGATGCCGGCAGAGCCGAGGGCCCGTTCCACCATCGCGGTGCAATCCTGCATGATGCCGATCTGGGCGTAAGCCGAGGCGACCATGGCAGCGTTGATGCCACCAACAGCCGGAGCTGCAGCAGGCGCGGATGCCACTGGGGCGGTAGCCGTAGTAGTTGCAGCGGCCTGGACGGTAGCCGCTGCGGGCGCCTTCTTGGCCGCCGGAGCCGGAGCAACAGGAGCCGGCTTTTCAATGACGGGAGCCGCTACGGAAGCAACCGCGGGGCGCTCGAAGTTGATGGTGGCCGTCGATGCGGCCGTAACAACCTTGGTGGGACCCTCGGTAACGGTCTCGGCGACAGTAGCGGGGCTGGAGTCGCGCTGAACAGGGGTCTCTGCTGCGTGGGCAGCGATGGAGCCCGTGAGGACCAGGCCTGAAGCTGCTGCGATGACAGCGGCTTGGCGACCTGCGCCGGATGCGTTGCTGGCAACAGCCTTGGAGATGGAGATGAACGGATTAGGACGTACGCTGTCCGCCTTACGACGGCCGCGAAGAATGCGTGAAGACATGAAAGAGCCTCTCCCGATGCCTGCGAGGTTAGCTGTCGGATTCGGATGGGAGTCACCCGGCCACTATCCCCCGCTGTGCAGCGGAAGCTTCGTGACTTCACCCCAAGGCGCGCTCTGAAAGCGGGCCAAAATGGGTTCCCCGTCTCTGCCGTAGGTTTGTCTGCGAACGGATTCCGGACTGCGGCAGAGCTAGGCAATCAGACCGGAATGCCTGTTACGTGGAACAGGCACAGGTACAACCGTACGGGAAGATCACCCCAAAGTCACATTTACGTAACGAGCAGTTCGTTTTTGGCGTGTCGCAGTAACCGTTTCGAGATCTTCGCAAGTATGTAGAAAACCCCGCTATTCCGGGGAATTTTCGCCATCCGGGTCGTTGGGGGCCGCTAGCTTCTTCCGGGCTGTAACAGCGAGGAAGATCACCAGACCGATCGCCACCACAGCGAGGCCAACGATGCTCCAGGGGAAGGGCTGGGAAGCTGCCGGAGCCGGCTCAGTATTTTCCGTACCGGGGGCCGCTGTGCCCGCCGTCGGAACAGCCGCCGGAGCCGGGGAGGAGGCACCTGCCGAGCCGCTCGCCGTCGTCGTGCTTGTCCCGGAAACTGTGAACTTGAAGGTTCCCTCGATCGGGTGGGAGTCTGAACTGACCACACGCCACACCACGGTGTATTCGCCGGCTGGAGCGCCCTGACGCAGCTTCTGGACAGCCCTGTTGTCGATGATTTCCACTGCGCCATCTGCCCAGTTTTCGCCCCCGGCGGTGACGGTCACGCCGGAACCGATGGCCAGTGGCTGGTTGTTGAACGTGATGGATACCGACGCCGGCACTTCAGCCACCCTGGCACCGTTGGCCGGGGTTGTTGATTCGGCGACGTCGTGCGCGGAGGCCGGAGCAGCTCCAAGCAGCAACGCGGAAGCGAAAGCAAGAGCGGCTACGACGGCGGCCAGAAGCGGGCGGATGGTACGCATGGGGCGGTTTCTCCTAGTGTTGGCTTCCTTACAGACTAGGCGAATCGTTCCAGCACCCCACATTGGCGGGCATAGGATTTGAGAGCAAACTCCCCCGATCACCGGAGACCTTCATGCTTAAACAAGGTTCTGCAATCGACCGCTACTTCAAGATCTCCGAGCGCGGGTCCACATACTCGCGCGAAATCCGCGGCGGCTTCGCGACCTTCTTCGCCATGAGCTACATCGTGGTGCTGAACCCGCTGATCCTCTCCGGGGCAGACTCGAGCGGAGCATCGCTCGGCTTCACGGCCGTAGCGGCAACCACTGCTTTCGTTGCGGGCATCCTCACGATCCTCATGGGCGCTTGGGCCAAGCACCCCTTCGCCGTGGCAACGGGCCTGGGAGTGAACGCATTCGTCGCCGTAACGGTTGCCTCCCACCCTGAACTGACCTGGCCGGACATGATGGGGCTGGTGGTGCTTTCGGGTGTCACCATGCTCATCCTGGTACTCACCGGATTCCGCACGGCCGTTTTCAGGGCCGTCCCGGAAGCGCTCAAGACGGCAATCGTGGTGGGCATTGGCCTGTTCATCGCCTTGATCGGGCTGGTCAACGCTGGTTTTGTCCGACGCATTCCGGATGCCGCCGGCACCACGGTCCCGCTGGGCCTTGGCGTGGATGGCAAGCTGATGGGCTGGCCGACGTTGGTGTTCGCTGTCGGCCTGGTCCTGACCATTGCGTTGGTGGTGCGAAAGGTCCGCGGGGCAATCCTGATCGGCATCGTGGTGTCCACCGCCCTGGCCGCCATACTCGAATTCACGCTTCACATTGGTCCCAGCTTCGACGGTAAGAACGTCAATCCCCGCGGCTGGTCACTGGTGGCGCCGACGCTTTCCGAATGGGGCGCCCCTGACCTCTCCCTGATCGGCAAAGCCAACCCCTTCGGAGCTTTTGAACACCTCGGTTTCGTGGCTGCTGCGCTGTTGGCGTTCGTGATCCTCCTCAGCATCTTCTTCGACGCCATGGGCACTATGGTGGGCCTGGCCAACGAGGCAGGGACCGTGGACGAACACGGAAACATTCCCAATGTGGACCGCGTCCTGCAGGTCGATGCCCTGGGCGCAATCGTCGGTGGCGGTGCCTCCGTTTCGTCCAACCAGATCTTCGTTGAATCGGGCGCGGGCATTGGCGAGGGCGCCCGGACCGGTCTCGCCTCCATTGTCACGGGCCTGCTCTTCCTGGTGGCAATGTTCTTCACGCCGCTCATCAACCTGGTCCCGTTCGAAGCCGTGGCTCCTGCGCTTGTGGTGGTGGGCTTCATGATGGTGTCCCAGGTTGGCAAGATCGACTGGCAGGACTGGGGCGTTGGCATTCCCGCCTTCCTGACTATCGCCCTGATGCCATTCACGTACTCCATTGCCAACGGCCTGGGCGCAGGCTTCATCTCCTACGTCCTGATCCGCACTTTCCAGGGCCGTGCCCGTGAAGTCCACCCCCTGATGTGGGCAGTGGCGGCTGCGTTCCTGCTGTTCTTTGGCATCGGAACTGTGGAGGAGTTGTTGGGCGTCAAGTAGCGATGTCCGGCATCCCGGACACTGCAGCGCGCTGCAGCTGTTTTTTGGCCCGCTGGTGGGGTGTGCTTAAAGCATGGCTCCAAACACCAGCACCAACCCTTCCGTAGACGTCCTTCCCACACCATGGACCGGCCGCTTTGACGGCGACGGCGACGAACATCGCCGCTGGTGGCAGGCCATCCAACCCCTTACTTCCCCGGCCATTCCCGGCGCCTCGCGTCCCGCCGTCGTGCTGGGTTTCTGCAGCGACGCCGGAGTGCGGCGCAACAAGGGCCGTGCGGGTGCCTCCGCGGCTCCGGCCGCCATCCGCTCGGCGCTGGCTCCCCTGGCTTTCCACCTGGACCGTGACGTGTTCGACGCCGGCGACGTAGTTGTGGAGGACGACTCACTGGAAGAAGGCCAGCAGCGCGCCGGACGCGCCGTCTCGGAACTGCTCGACGCCGGAAACCTCACCGTGATGCTGGGCGGCGGCCACGAGACGGCATTTGCCAGCTACCTGGGCGTTGCCGGATCCAATGCCGTGCGCAGTGGAAAGCGCTTGGGTGTCTTGAACCTGGATGCCCACTTTGACCTGCGCGACGAGCCGACCCCGAGCTCCGGGACTCCATTCCTGCAGATGGCGCAGGAAGAAACCGCCGCTGGACGCGAACTGAGGTACGCCGTCGTCGGAATCTCGGAGCCCAACAACACGCGCACGCTCTTTGACACCGCTGACCGCCTGGGCGTGAAGTACTTGCTGGACGAGGACTGTTCCGCGGAGCGCGTCGAGACGTTCGTAGCCGATTTCGTGGCTGGAATCGATGTGCTGTACTTGACGATCGACCTGGACGTCCTGCCTGCTTCGGTGGCGCCCGGCGTCAGTGCCCCCGCCGCGTTTGGGGTGCCGCTGTCCGTGATCAGTGCCGTTTGCCGTCAGGTAGCGGCAAGCGGGACGCTGTTGCACCTGGACGTTGCCGAATTGAACCCGGAGTTCGATATTGATGGACGAACCGCGAAAGTGGCAGCAAGGCTGGTAAACACGCTGTTGGCATAGAGGCCTGTTCCCGGTCCCTGTCCTGCGTTTAGCCTGAGGGGAAGGGAAGGACGGCGATGGGCGCAACTCCTGTGCAGGACAAGTGGGCCTGGGTGGCAGGACCCGTTGCGGTCGCTTTGGGCCTTGCCGCACACGTCGTTTCCGGTGGGGGCGCCCCGGCGATGCCCGTTCTTCTGGGCTTCGTTGCCCTCTCTGCCTTGGCCGCGCAGCTGGTTGCCCGATGGATCCATGGGCCCGTCCTGTTGCTGCTGCTGTCCGGAGTGGCACAGCAATTGCTGTTCTTCGGTTTCGAAGCTTTGGGGGGTTCATTTTCCGGGGTCGGGTTCCTTGACCATCTGCACGGGCAGCCCCAGCAACCCGTGGCGGTTCCTGTGGACGGTCAGCCGGCTTCAGGGGAACTGCATGCTGCTGACCTGATGCTCTACACCCACGCAGCTGCCGCCATTCTCACCCTCGTGGTGGCCGCGGGCGTTTCGTGGCTGGCGAGGCGAGGGCGTCACCAAGGGCAACGTTCCGCAGCTTTTCGGTAGCCGGGCCTCCGCGAGATGGCAGTTAATGCCAATGTCTTGCCCAAACACTGTCATCAACTGTCATCTCGCGGGATTTAAGCGATCATGAAATGAGGCGCATGGACTTTGCCGACCGCAGCAGCACGGCCGCTCCTTTGCGCAGCGGAGGCGCAGCGACATGGCACCAATTACGGAGCCGGCGGACGGATTCCTGACCGACTACTACGAGCACGTCACGGACGACGACGTCCGCAGCTACACACCTGAAACTTTGTTGGAACGGGCCCGCTATCACCGCTCGTTGGCAGAACGCCGTGAGACTGGACAAGCAGTCATCGGGGTCCTGAACGAAACAGATACCAGCCTGGTGGCAATCGTCACGGACGACATGCCCTATCTCCTTCCCTCCGTCACGGCCGAGATCTCTCGTGACACCGCTTCCATCCGGCTTCTGGTCCACCCGACTTTCAGCGTCACGCGGGACCCCGCCACCCACCGCCTGATCGATATCGGCAGGGGGCCCCACCGCGCGGGGCTGCCCACCGGCGTCGAACGTTCCGAAGATCATGCGCGGGCGACGCCGGCACCTTCGACGGACGGGAACGACGGCGGACGGCTCACGGAGGCGTGGATAGCGATCGAGATCCCGCGGATTCCGGACAACGCGAGCGCGGAGCTGCTGGTGGGCAGGTTGAACAAGGTCCTGGGTGATGTCCGGGCAGCGGCCGAGGACGCCGATGCCATCCACGAGGAACTGCTGCACGAAATCGGTGCACTGGAGGGGTCTGCGGCAAAAGACCGGACGGCGGGTGAAGCGCAGGAGCTGCTGCGGTGGCTGGACGACGGGAACTTTGTGTTCCTGGGATTCCGCGGGCGCCGCGGGCTCGGACTCCTCCGTGATGCGGCCGGTCCTGCGGCGCCGGGCGAGGTTTCCGGCCAGGTGCTTACGCTCACCAAATCCACGCTTCGCTCGACGGTTCTTCGCCGTGCCTACCTCGACGAGATCAGCATTGCCACAGCGGACGGGAACGGCGCCAACACCAGCGCGTGCACTTTTGTTGGCCTCTTCTCCCCCAGTTCAACAGCCCGCCCGGCCCAGCAGATCCCGGTCATCCGGGACACAGTGCAGGAAGTGCTGCGGGCCTTCGGCTACCCGGCGTCGTCACATCACGCCAAGGAGCTCCTTGCGGTGTTGGAGGCGTATCCGCGGGACGAACTGTTCCATGTTGATGCCGGGCAGCTGGCCATCCGTGCGCGCGAGATCCTCCGGCTCCAGGAACGCCATAGCACCCGGCTCTTTCTTCGTCCTGACTCCTTCGGCCGGTTCATGACAGCACTGGTTTTCCTCCCCAGGTACAGGTACAGCACGGCCGTCAGGCTCAACATCGAGCGCGAGTTGCGCGAGGCCTTTGGCTCGGATGCCATAGAGTTCGAGCTTCGGTTGGGCGAATCCGCCATGGCTCGCGTGTTCTTCCGGATCCTTTTGCCACAGGACCCCTCACGGCACGAAGGTGCTCCGGCGGTGGTGGATGCGGCAGCCCTCGAGCAGAGGATCATCGCCGCTACGAGGTCCTGGGCGCAAGGCCTGGACGAGGCCCTCCAAACGAGGTATCCGCGGCAAGAGGCGGCCAGGTTGTCCAGGCAGTGGGCAGCCGCGTTTCCGGCCAGCTACAAGGCCGATTATGAGGTGGAGGACGCAGTTGAGGATATTGCCAGGTTCGAAAGTTTTCCGGCAGAGCCGGGTTCTGTGGACGAAGCAGATCCCCTCCTCACCGTTTACCAACGTCCCGGTACGGCAGTCCTCAGTGAGGATGCCCGGATCCGGCTCTACTTAACGCGCCCGCAGAGCCTGACCGAGATCCTTCCTTTCTTCCATAACCTGGGCTTGAAGGTCCTGGACCAGCGGCCTTTCGACGTTCATCGTGCCGACGGGCGGCAGTTCTTCCTTTACGACCTCGGCCTGAAGTATCCGCGCGGGCTTGACCCTGTAGGCACGGGCGATCTGCTGGCCGCTGCGTTCTGTGCCGCGATGCGCGGTGACGCCGAGTCAGATGCTTTGGACGCGTTGGTCATCAAGGAGGGGATCGACTGGCGGCGGGTTGCCATCCTGCGCGCGTATGCCAAGTATCTCCGCCAACTCGGGAGCACCAACTCCTATGGCTTCATCGCTGACACACTCCGCGGGAACGCCCTGGCCACGCATGCCTTGCTTGAATTGTTCGAGGCAAAATTCAATCCTGACCGCTTCGCTCCGGACTTGTTTGAACCGGAACTCCTCAATTCCGGTCATGGCGAGCCAAAGCCGGCCAGGGGCGATCTGTTCGAAGAGGGAAGCAGCGAACTCAGCCACAGGACCCAGGCCGTTCATAGAGCGCGGACGAACCTGATGGAGGCGATCGACGCCGTCCCTGTCCTGGACGCCGACAGGTTGCTGCGTTCCCTGGCGAGCCTGGTGGATGGCACGCTCCGCACGAACTTCTATCTCAACAAGCCCTTCATCAGCTTCAAGCTCAACCCCGCCAGCATCCCGGCTGCCCCTGCACCCCGCCCGAAATTCGAGATCTGGGTCTATTCGCCGCGCGTTGAAGGCGTCCATCTGCGTTTCGGTCCGATAGCCCGCGGTGGCCTTCGATGGTCGGACAGGAGGGAAGACTTCAGGACGGAAATCCTGGGGCTCGTCAAAGCCCAGACGGTCAAGAATGCCGTGATTGTTCCCACCGGAGCCAAAGGCGGGTTCTTCCCCAAACGGCTCCCGGACCCGGCAGAGGACCGTGCTGCCTGGTTCGCGGAAGGTCAGGAAAGCTACCGGACATTCATCCGCGGGTTGCTGGATATCACCGACAACCTGGTGCCGGATCCCGACGGCGGAAGCAGCGGCCGCGTACTCGCGCCACCGCGGGTGGTGCGGCACGATGGCGACGACTACTACCTCGTTGTGGCCGCTGACAAGGGAACAGCAACCTTCTCCGACATTGCCAACGCCGTTGCCGGGGAGTACGGCTTCTGGTTGGGTGACGCCTTCGCTTCCGGAGGGTCAGTGGGTTATGACCACAAGCAGATGGGGATCACGGCCCGGGGCGCCTGGGAATCCGTGCGGCACCATTTCAGTGAACTCCTGGTGGATTGCCGTGCCGAGGATTTCACGGTGGTTGGCATCGGAGACATGAGCGGGGACGTCTTTGGCAACGGCATGCTCCTCTCCCACCACATCAAGCTCGTAGCCGCCTTTGATCACCGGCACATTTTCCTTGACCCTACGCCGGACCCCGAGGTCTCCTACGCCGAGCGGGAACGGCTCTTCAAACTGCCACGTTCCTCCTGGGCCGATTATGACCGCACCAAGCTGAGCGAGGGCGGCGGAATCTTTGCCCGGACGGAAAAATCCATCCTGATCACAGAACAAGTCCGGCTCGCTCTGGGGTTGGCTGAAGGCAGCGATGCGAATGGCCAGCTGGCGATGAGCCCACCTGAGCTTCTCCGGGCAGTCCTCACTGCCCCTGTGGACCTCCTGTACAACGGCGGAATCGGTACCTATATCAAGGCATCCACCGAGTCCAATGCCGACGTGGGAGATAAATCAAACGACGCCATCCGGGTCAATGCCGGGGATCTGCGCGCGCACATCATTGCCGAGGGCGGCAATCTTGGAGTAACCCAGCGCGGCCGGATCGAAGCAGCTTTGGCAGGCGTCCTGATCAATACCGATGCAATCGATAATTCAGCCGGCGTGGATTGTTCGGACCATGAAGTGAATATCAAGATCTTCCTTGACCGCATGATCTCCGCAGGCAGGATGTCTGTGGCAGAAAGAACCGGATTCCTGCACTCGCTCCAAGACGAGGTTGGACGGCTCGTCCTGAAAACCAACGATGACCAGAACGTCCTGCTCCTCAATGACAAGCAATTGGCGCTGGAATGGAGCCCCAGCTTTGAACGGACCATGGATTGGCTCGAGTCAGTCACAGATCTGGACAGGGAACTCGAATACCTTCCCAGCAACGCCGAACTTCAGGCACGGGTCCTCACGGGCAAGGGACTAACCACTCCGGAACTCGCCGTTTTGGCCGCCTACGCCAAGATCGAACTCGCCCGCGAACTCACAGAGGGCGGTTTGTCCGATGATCCTTGGTTTTCTCAAACCCTTCGCGGCTATTTCCCCAAGCAAGTCTCAGAACGGTTCGGCGAACACCTCTCCACGCATCCCCTGCGCCGGGAAATCGTGGCCACGGTAGTGGCCAACGACATGATCAACATGGGCGGCATAGCCTTCGCCTTCCGCGCGATGGAGGAAACCACGGTTTCTGCCTCCGCGGTGGCCCGGGCGTTCGTAGTGATGCGGCAAATCTGGGACTTTGACGCCGTCACAGGCGCCATCGCCCAATTGCCGCCGAGCACTCCCCGCGAGCATGGAGCAGCCGTTGCCCTGGACATGCGGCGGTTGCTGGACCGGTCCGTCCGCTGGTACGTGACCCACGATTTCCGTGACAAGCCCATTGATGACGCCCTGGCACGGCTCGAACGGCCCATGTCCGTAATGCGGGCCAACTTCACGCGCTTCCTGCACGGCATCAACCTCGCCTACTCGCAGGAGCGCCTGGCCTACACCGATTCAGTGGGCATTCCCCACGCTTTGGGTGTCCGGGCTTCGGAACTGCTGGTCAGTTACGGCTTGCTGGATATTTCCGCGATCGCCGAGGAACTCCAGGAACCCGTTGACGCCGTGGCTGAGGTGTACTTCGCCGTCTTCGAAAGGATCTCGGCCATCCCCCTCCTGCAGCACATCACCATGCTTCCCCGGGACACTCACTGGGAGTCGCTTGCACGGGCTGCCCTTCGTGACGACATGTACCTGGTCCTGGCCGACATGACCAAAGCGGTAGTGCGGCACACGCCCCGGATCTCTGGTGTGGCGACTCCCACGACGTCAGACCCAGTGGAGCGAATCATGGACTGGGAACGTGGAAACATCGAACAACTGGCACGCGTCCAGGAGACCATCAAGGAGGCCATCAAGCCCGGTCCCGTGGACATTGCAGCGCTCTCCGTCGCGGTAAAGCTGCTTCGCGCCATGGTCCGGAGATGAGGCGTCGGTCACCAATACTGCCGGTCATCTTATAAATTTAGACTCAAACGTCCTATGATTGACGGGTCGCCCTCGCATGCGGCAAGTAATAGGAGGCACCCAAATGACCGCTGCAATGACTGCAGAACGCGAAATTCGCCTGTCCTTTTCCAAGGCAGACGAGATCCACGACGGCCTTGAACGCGCCGTGGATGCTTTGATCAAGAACGCAGCAGCAGATGCCAACTGCGGCATTCTGGTGACCCGGCACGAGCCCGGCACCTACACAGTGGCCCTGGACGAATCCGTTCCCTTCGGCCAGACCCACGAAGTGCTCGCTGCGTAATAGTAGAAATTGCAGTTGTAGTAGAAAAGCAAAAAGCCGGGGCCCAAGCCCCGGCTTTTTGCTTCATTACGCCCGGCGGAGAGTCACGCCGTCGGACTTCATGAACAGTTCCTTGCCTTCCTCGGTGACGCCCGGCCCTGAGTGCTCAAGCCACACCACATTTCCGCTGCCGGAGACTTCCTCGATCAGCCCTGCCGCGATCACGTGCGCGTACTTGACTACCTCCACGCGCTCGCCAACCTTGAGTTGCCTCCAGTCCGAAACCGTAACCGAGTGTGCGTTTCGTCTGGAGAGGACTGCTCCACGTGCCTTCATTGAACTTCTACCCCTTTGTGGATGTTCGCTGTTGTGTATTGAGTTATGAACGGTTGACCGTCAAGCCCACGGCGTCGTTGACGTGGACGTGACGTACACCATAAGTTCTACTACATTTGTCACGCCCCGGAGATTGCGTTGCGAACAATTTCCGGGACGTGACAAATTTGCCCATCAAATGAGCGTTTTATTCGACGTCAGGCCAAAACCCCGACGGCGGATTCGGCGGCCGCACGGACCGCACCGGAGCCAACCAGGCGGTCAGCCGCTTCGAGTTCGGGCGACAGGAACCTATCGGTTCCCGGTCCCTGGACCACTTCGCGAAGCACCTCAAGCACAGCTGTGCCGGCCGGGCCCGGGGTCAGTTCGCCGTCGGACATCTGCGTGCGCATGTCGATGGCGCGGGCGCTGGTGACCAGCTCCACGGCCAGGACGCGGCGGAGATTCTCCACGGCCTTGCGAAGCTTCCGGGCAGCATGCCAGCCCATGGACACGTGGTCTTCCTGCATGGCGGAGCTCGGGATGGAGTCCACGGATGCCGGCACGGCCAGGCGCTTGTTGTCCGAAACGAGCCCGGCCTGCGTGTACTGGGCGATCATGAGGCCGGAATCGACGCCGGGGTCGCCGGCGAGGAACGCCGGGAGTCCGTGCGAGCGGGCCGGGTCCAGCATGCGGTCCGTGCGGCGCTCTGCGATGGAGCTGAGGTCCGCGACGGCGATCGCCAGGAAGTCCAGGACATAGGCCACGGGCGCACCATGGAAGTTGCCGTTGGACGTGACGCGGCCGTCCGGCAGGACAACCGGGTTGTCGATCGCAGCGGCAAGTTCACGGGACGCCACCAGTGCGGCGTGGTCCACGGTGTCGCGGACAGCACCGGCAACCTGAGGGGCACAACGCAGCGAGTAGGCGTCCTGGACCTTGGTGTCGTTGATCCGGTGGGATGCGACGATGGGCGAGTTGGACAGCACGCGCAGCATGTTGTCCGCGCTGGCAGCCTGGCCGGGGTGCGGACGCAGGGCAGCGTGGAGCTCCGGCAGGAACACCTGGTCGGTGCCCAGCAGCGCCTCAACGCTGAGCGCGGCGGTGACGTCCGCCGTCGCGAGCAACAAACGGATGTCGGCGATGGCCATCAGGAGCATGCCGAGCATGCCTTCGGTGCCATTGACGAGGGCCAGGCCCTCCTTTTCCGCCAGCGTGACCGGTTCGATGCCGTGCTGTGCGAGCAGCTCAGCGACCGTCTGCTTACCGGGCACACCATAGAGTTCGCCGTCGGGACCGGTTGCTTCGCCTTCGCCCATCAGGACCAGTGCGCAGTGGGACAGCGGCGCGAGGTCGCCGGAGCAACCGAGCGAACCGAACTCGCGGACCAGCGGGGTAATGCCTGCATTGAGGACGTCCACCATGGTCTGCAGGACCACGGGACGGACACCCGTGCGGCCGGATGCCAGGGTCTTGGCGCGGAGGAACATGATGCCGCGGACCACTTCGCGTTCCACTGCCGGGCCCATGCCCGCTGCGTGGCTGCGGATCAGCGACTTCTGCAGCTGCGTGCGGAGGTCGTTGGGGATGTGGCGATTGGCCAGCGCACCGAAGCCCGTGGAGATCCCATAAGCGGGGACATCGCTGGTGGCGAGGCTGTCGATGTGTGCCCGGACCTTGGCAACGTTATCCAGGGCCTCCTGGGAAATGGTCACCTTGGCGTCGTGGCGTGCGACGGCGACGACGTCTTCCGGGGTCACGCCACTGGAACCGAGGGTAACGGTGAGCTGTTCGTTCGATGTGATGGTCATGTTCTTACTTCTCGTTCATGGGGATGCGGACGCCGCGTTCGTTGGCGACTTCGACGGCGCGGTCGTAGCCGGCGTCGACGTGGCGGATGACGCCCATGCCGGGGTCGTTGGTCAGGAGACGTTCGAGCTTCTCCGCGGCCAGGTCGGTGCCGTCCGCAACGGAAACCTGCCCGGCGTGCAGGGACCGGCCGATACCCACCCCGCCACCGTGGTGGATCGAAACCCAGGTAGCACCCGAGGACGTATTGATCAGGGCGTTCAGCAACGGCCAGTCAGCGATCGCGTCGGAGCCGTCGGCCATGGACTCGGTCTCCCGGTACGGGGACGCCACCGAACCGGAGTCCAGGTGGTCACGGCCGATCACGATCGGGGCCTTGACCTTGCCCTCCTTCACGAGCTGGTTGAAGAGCAGGCCGGCCTTGGCCCGTTCGCCGTACCCGAGCCAGCAAATACGCGCCGGCAAGCCCTCGAACTCCACCCGCTCCTGGGCCGCGTCGATCCACTTGTGCAGGTGCTTGTTCTCCGGGAACAACTCCTTGATCGCCTCGTCCGTGACCCTAATGTCTTCCGGGTCCCCGGACAGCGCGACCCAGCGGAACGGGCCCAGGCCCTCGCAGAACAGCGGACGGATGTACGCCGGGACGAACCCGGGGAACTCAAACGCCCGCTCGTAGCCGCCCTTGCGTGCCTCATCACGGATCGAGTTGCCGTAATCAAACACCTCGGCCCCGGCGTCCTGGAACTCCACCATCGCCTGCACCTGCCGGGCCATCGAAGCCTGGGCCTTCTTCGTGAACCCTTCCGGATCAGCCTCAGCCTCGGTGTGCCACTCCGCCACAGTGATGCCCTCCGGCAGGTACGACAACGGATCATGCGCGGATGTCTGGTCGGTGACCACATCGAAGGTCACGTCCCCGGCCTTGTGGCGGCGAAGCAGTTCCGGGAACACCTCAGCGGCGTTGCCCACATACCCCACCGACCAGCCACGACGCTCGGCCTTCGCGGCCTGGACCTTCGCGATCGCCGCGTCCAGATCCGTTTCAACCTCGTCCAGGTACCGCTTGCCCGCCCGGCGACGCAAACGGGTCTCGTCCACATCCACGATCAAGCACGCACCATCATTCAACGTCACCGCCAGCGGCTGCGCACCACCCATGCCACCACACCCACCGGTCAGGGTCAGCGTCCCCGCCAGGGGACCCTCGGACGAGCCTTCCGGGGCGGGGGCCGGGTGGCGTCCCTCCGCGGCGAGCTTGTTCCCCACCGCGGCGAACGTCTCATACGTGCCCTGCAGGATGCCCTGCGTGCCGATGTAAATCCAGGACCCGGCAGTCATCTGCCCGTACATCATCAGGCCCTCGGCCTCGAGCCGGCGGAACTCCGGCCACGTTGCCCAGTCCCCCACCAGGTTCGAGTTCGCGAGCAGGACACGGGGAGCCCACTCATGAGTGCGGAACACACCCACCGGCTTGCCCGACTGCACCAGGAGGGTTTCGTCCTTCTCCATCGTTTCCAGGGTGCGGGTAATCGCATCAAACGCAGCCCAGGAACGCACCGCACGGCCCGTACCCCCGTACACCACCAAGTCATCCGGACGCTCAGCAACCTCCGGATCAAGGTTGTTCATCAACATGCGCAACGGTGCCTCGGTCTGCCACGACTTGGCAGTAAGCTCAGTACCCCGCGCGGCCTTAACCGGACGGGCACCAGTAGTGAAATCGGCGGGTGCCATGATGACTCCTTCGTCTTTGGGAAGTGTGTAGTGGAAAGTTCTTCTGCTTCTACTAAAGCTCCTTTACGAGGCCCCAGGAATGGCTTTTCAACTGGTGCTGTCCGGGATTACAGACGCATGCCGCCCTTCGCCCTTCCTCCGCCCAAGCGTCCTGGTGAAGTACGGCCAGCCCTCGCATTCGCGCGAGAAGGAGCGCATGCTGGACCCATGGCAACGTTCCGAGTGACTACCTTGGTTGCGGCTCCGCCCGAGCGGGTTTTCGCGACCTGGACGGATCCGGACCGGTTCCAGGAATGGATCGGCGGAGTCACCCGCGTGACCGATCGCACCGGCTCGATCGACCAGGTCGGCAGCCGCTACACGGTGTGGTTCGGGCGGATGGCCAGCCCCACGGAGATCCTCGCCGTCGAACGGCCCTGGCACATCCGGACACGGTTCGGCAACGCGATCCTCAAGGGCGAGTCGGATGTGAGGTTTGCTCCCGAGGCAGGCGGCACGCGCATCCACCAGGAGTTCGTAACCCGGGGATTCATCGCGGCGATCTTCGGGCGGATTTTCGCCATGGGATCCTACCGGGGCAGCTTCCGCGGTGAGCTGGAGACCTTCCGCAGACTCGTCGAGCGCGAGGCCACGGAACCGGGCACGCTGAAGCCCGGCGAACCGAAGCCCGGCGAACCGAAGCCGCGTGGCGACTAGGGCGGATCAACTATGCGAAGGGCCTAGCCAGCCGGTCGTCCGTGAATGCGTACCGACAGTTCGTCGGCAGCCTTGCGGATGCGCGCAGCCAGTACCGGCCATTGCTCAGCCGGCACTTTGTCCTCCAGGAACGTAACGGCGACTGCCGCCGTCGGCCATCCCACATGGTCAGTCACAGCGGCGGCGATAGAGCCGAATCCAGGCGTGATCTCGCCGTTTTCCGTGGCGTAGCCACGCTGCCGCACCTGGTCCAGATGGGAGGACAAGGCGGAGTACTTCATGATCGGGAATTCGACCTCGTGGCGCGATGTGAACGCGGCGGCGTTCGGGTACAGGGCGCGAACCTGTGACTTTGGCAGTGCGGCCAGGATCGCGCGGCCCGAGGCAGTGAGGTGGCTGGGCAGGCGGACTCCGACGTCGGTCACCAGGCTTGGGCGGTTCTTGGCACGTTCCTCCACGATGTAAAGGACGTCGCGGCCGTGAAGCACGGCGAGGTGCGCGCTTTCGCCGATCGCGTCCACGAGCGAGGCCAGCATGGGCCGGCCGAGACGCGACAAGGGCTCCTGCCGCGAATAGGCCGAGCTGAGCTCGAAGGCGCTGATGCCGAGTCCATAGCGCTGCTCTTCGTGCAGATGCAGGACGAAGCCGTTGGCCTCCATGACGCCGAGCAGGTGGTAGACGCTGGAGCGGGGCAGGCCGAGCGCCGTCGCAATGTTCGACGCCGCCATCGGCCCCCGGCGTGAGGCCAGAAGTTTCAGGATGCGCAGCGTATTTTCGGCAGCAGGGACCTTGGACGTGGCCTTGCCTGGTGCCAGTGGCGTGGTTGTCATGGTTCCTCACTGCTCAAGACTGCTGAAGGGGACACCGTCCAGCCTCTCCCGGCCCGATGCGTCCGGTATCCCGTACTCAAGCGTGCCCTCTTAATCGGCGCTGCGCTAGCCCGCACTTCCACTACGGCGTCTGAAATACCAGACTTAACAATGGTCCTCAGTTTGGGGGCGGTTCAGGCAGTGCCAACCTCTCTACGCCGCACGGCAACGAACGCGAACACCACAAGCGCCGCGCCAATCCCGAGCATCCAAAAGCCGCCGCTCCAATCGGTTCCGCTGGTGGTAACCACTGGCGAGTGCGTGAACGGAGACAGGTCCCTGAGCGACTTGTCGAAGCCAAGCATTCCGCCGTAGACCCCCAGCACCACGCCCAACGCCAGCAACGCCCAGCCCACCGGAACAGTAGCCCGGGGAAAGGTAACAAAAACCGCCGCGGGCAACGCCAGGTAGAGCAGGGCAGCCGGGATTTGAGCCCCGGCGGTTTCCCATACGTTGCCCACTTCAACAACTGATTCACCGGAGACCAGCAAGGAATACCAGGCACCGAACGCCGCGAACACCATAACGAGCACCACCGAGGCCGCACCGAGGCCGAGGAAGCTGCCAAACCAACGAATCCGCCCCAGCGGTTCCGAAAGCACCAGCTCGGCTGTGCCCGTCACTTCTTCCTGCCGCAATCGCAGAACGGCCTGGAGTCCGCAGGCCGCCGCCAGGATGCCACCAATTTCAAACAGGACAGCGATGACCAGCTGCGTCATGGATGTGCCTTGCGCCTCGATCATGGCCCTAAGGATCGCTGTGACGGAGGAGTTCGTGATGCTGACCTGCTGGATGGCAGCACCGAGGGCGCCGGTGAGCAGCCCTGCGATGAACCCGCCAATGCACCAGCTGACGATAGCGCCCTGCTGGAGTCGTAGCGCCAGGGCGAAGGGTCCGCGGAGTGAGCGGCGGGCGTCCGTCCGGCCACGTCGTCCAGCCAGCACGCTTGCGCCAACATCGCGCCTGGACATGACGACGGCGGTAAGCGAGGCGCATACGACGCCAAGGCCCAGCGGAAGCAGCAGGGGCCACAATCGGTTTCCGGTGTAGGCAAAAGTCTGTTGTCCCCAACCGATGGGCGAAACCCAGCTCGGCCAAGCTGCCGTGACAGTGAGGCCGTCCTGGCTGACCTCGCCGGTCGCGTCCCCGAAACCACGCAAAAGATAGGCGGCAACCACTAGCCCTGCCGCCGCTCCGTTTGCCCCACGCGAGGTGCTCATGAACTCGGACGCGAGCAATCCGACCGTGAGAAAAGCCAATCCAATGGCTCCGGCCGCAAGACCGGCAACCAGCGAGCCCGCGGCATCGAGCCCGCCGGCCACAAAGCCGAACGTGACCGCTGCGGCCACCAGTACGTTTGCAGCGAGCCCATGAGTCATGGTCGCCGCAAGCGGCATCCAACGTCCCGCAGCCGTGGAGGCGACGAGCTCGGCCCGGCCCGCTTCCTCTTCGGCGCGCGTATGCCGCACCGCCAGGAAGGTATTCATCAAACCGGCAAGGACACCCAGGAAGGCGAAGATCTGGAAAAACGTAAACGCGTCCAGGGCAGGGCCGCGGACCAAGCCGCGGAGTATCAAGATAGCCGGGGTGGCCGTGGCAATATGCAGGATCTCGGCGCGGGAAGCATCGTCACCATATGCCAAGGCCACCGCTGTTGTGGCGAAGTAGGCGAGTGCACCGATGGAAGCAACCCAGCTCAGGAGCTGCCAACGATCGCGGCGGAGTCGTTGCCAATACAGATCCACGAAGCGGTTCATCTTAGAGGCCCGTCTTGGCGGGCGGCCGACGCCGCCGATGGTGAGTGCCGCCGTCGGCCTTCACTTCTTCTGTTTGGGATGGAAGGGCAACGCCATAGTGCCGGAGGAACAACTCTTCAAGCGACGGTGGAGCGACCAGGAGGCCCTGCACACCCAGACGGCCAAGAATCGGCAGGACCTCGTGGACACGATCCGAATCGGCGCTGAACTTGACCCGCCCTGCGGCCACCGTGAGGTCGTGGACCTGGGAAAGGCTTTGGAAGGCCCCGAGATCCACCTGGTCCTGCGCGAAAGAGATCCCGGTACGCGTCAGGTGACGCAGGGAGTCAAGCGTCCCGCCGTCCACTATTCGGCCTGCACGGATGATGCTCACACTGTCGGCCAGCTGTTCCACCTCGGAGAGGATGTGGCTGGAGAGGAGGACAGTAGCTCCTTTCTCACCGACGAGCCGGCGAATCTCGCGGGTAAAGACGGCCTCCATCAGGGGATCCAGACCGCTTGTCGGCTCGTCCAGAAGGTAGACCTCGGCGTCGGCAACCAGGGCTGCGATGAGCGCAACTTTCTGGCGGTTTCCCTTGGAGTAGGCACGGCCCTTCTTGGTGGGGTCAAAGTCGAAGAGCTGGCACAAACGCTCCTTTCGGCGTCGATACTCCGCCCGATCCGTCCCGCCGTCACGAAGCCGGGAAAGGAAATCGATGGTCTCTCCCCCAGAGAGATTCGGCCAGATGCTGACGTCGCCCGGGACGCTGGCAACACGCCGATGCAGTTCGACGGCGTCTGCCCATGGGTGCATTCCGAGGACGCTTGCACTGCCCGACGAGGCCCGCGCCAGGCCCAGGAGAATACGCAGCGTGGTGGACTTCCCTGCACCGTTGGGGCCGAGGAAGCCGTGGACTTGCCCCGCAGGGACTTCGAGGTCGAGGCCGTCCAGTGCCTTGACCCGGCCGAAGTTCTTATGGAGATCGACGGTCTGGATGACAGGGTCCATGGAGCCGACGTTACGCAGGATCAGCGTCCCTGTGAAGGAAGGGAGCTGGCCCGGCCCGGAGCGAGGCTGTGACTCCTGTCGCACTGTCTGCGATCAAAGACACCAAACCCCCGTGAGGCCAATCACAAGGCCGCCAAAAGTGATGTGCTGGTTAGCGATCCCCTCCCAAAGACGAGAAGGTTTTACCATGCAACAAACCACGCTGGCTTCGAAGGACACAGTCCTCCAAGCCGCCGGTACGGCACTGAGCCGTGGCCTCAACGTCCGCCACATCCGCTTCATGGCACTCGGATCCGCAATCGGCACAGGACTGTTCTACGGTTCCGCGTCCGCCATACAGAAAGCCGGCCCGGCCGTCCTTCTGGCCTACATCATCGGCGGCGCAGCCGTCTTCATGGTGATGCGTGCGCTCGGCGAAATGGCCGTCCGGCACCCCGTGTCCGGCTCGTTCGGCCAATACGCGAGCAAGTACCTTGGACCGTTCGCCGGCTTCGTGACCGGCTGGACCTATGTGTTCGAGATGGCCATTGTCGCAATCGCCGATGTCACTGCCTTCAGCATCTACATGGGCTTCTGGTTCCCGCAGGTGGACCGCTGGATCTGGGTCCTCGCGATCATTCTCTTCCTGGGTGCCATGAACCTGTTGAGCGTGAAGGTCTTCGGTGAACTGGAGTTCTGGTTCTCGCTGATAAAGGTGGTGGCCATCATCGCCATGATCGTCGGAGGCGCGGCAATCGTCGTCTTCGGCTTCCAGACGGGCGACGGCGGCGGTGTGGCACCGGGGTTGGGGAACCTGGTTCATCACGGCGGTTTGTTCCCGAACGGTTTCGAAGGGCTCCTGGCCGCGTTCGCCGTCGTGATGTTCGCCTTCGGTGGGATCGAAACAATCGGCATTACCGCTGGCGAAGCAGCCGACCCCAAGAAGGTCATTCCCCAGGCAGTCAACACTGTGCCGGTCCGCGTCCTGTTGTTCTACGTATTGACCCTGGGCGTGCTGATGAGCATCTTCCCGTGGAACGAAATCGGCAGCAGCGGTAGCCCGTTCGTGCAGATCTTCGACGGCCTGGGCATCCCTGCTGCACCGCACATCCTCAATGCCGTGGTCATCACTGCCGCGTTGTCCGCGATCAACAGCGACATCTTCGGAGCCGGGCGCATCCTGTTCGGCCTTGCCCAGCAAGGTCATGCTCCGAAGAGCTTCGGCAAGATCTCCCGGCACGGCGTCCCCTGGATGACCGTGGTGATGATGGGCGGCATCCTCCTTGTGGGCGTCGTGTTGAACGCTGTGATCCCGGAAGACGTGTTCGTGCTGATCGCCTCGATAGCCACGTTTGCCACGGTGTGGGTTTGGGTGATGATCCTTGCTTCGCACGTTGCCATGAAGCGGGAAATCAAGCGCAAGGGGCTTCCGGCGTCGGAATTTGGTTCCCCGCTGTGGCCGGCCGCGTCCATCCTGACCATGGCGTTCATGGCCATGGTGATCGTGATCCTCGGGGTCTTCGAGGACACCCGGGTTGCACTCTATGTTGGGGGCACATGGCTTGTGCTGCTGTTCGTCGCTTACAAGCTATGGGTCCGCGGTGGCGGCCTGCGTCGTGCGGAGCTCGTGGACGAGACCGTCTAGGAACCCCACTCCCAAGTGACAGTTAATGCCAATGTTCGCGCGGAACATTGGCATTAACTGTCACCTCGCGGACCAGCTACCTCGCCGACCACCCGCCGTCCATCGTGTAGCTCGCGCCAGTGACCATGCCGGCGTCGTCCGAGGCCATCCAGGCTGCCAACGACGCCACTTCTTCAACCTCCACCAGCCGCTTTACGGCCGACTCCGTCAGCATCACTTTCGCCAGGACCTCTGATTCAGGGATGCCGTGGAGCCGGGCTTGATCGGCGATCTGGCGTTCCACCAAGGGCGTGCGGACGTATCCGGGGTTGATGCAGTTGGACGTCACTCCGTGCTCGCCGCCCTCCAGGGCAGTGACCTTGCTCAGCCCTTCGAGGCCATGCTTAGCGGAGACGTAGGCGCTCTTGTAGGCCGAAGCCCGGAGCCCGTGAACCGAGGAGATGTTGATGATCCGGCCGAACCCGTTGGCGTACATGTGCGGGAGCGAGGCACGGATGAGGAGGAACGGGGCCTCCAGCATCAGTGCGAGTATCCGCCTGAATTCAGCAGGTTCGAACTCCTCGATCGGTGCTACTTTCTGGATTCCGGCGTTGTTGACCAGGATGTCGCAGTCGAGGCTGAGGGCAGCCAGGGCGTCGACGTCCAGCAGGTCCACCGTCCACGCCGTACCGCCCAGTTCGTCGGCGAGGGCCGCAGCTCCGGAGGCATCGACGTCGGCCACTACTACTTTCGCCCCGCGGGCGGCGAGCGCCCGGGCGCAGGCCGCCCCGATTCCGCTGGCACCGCCGGTGACCAGTGCTTTGCGTCCGTTCAAGGAGTTGTCCATGGAATCAGCCTTTCGCTGCGGTGCCGGCAGCTGAAGTAGCCAGTCCGTGCCGGACGGCGTCTGCTTCGTCCACGTCCTGGAGCGCGATGCCCTTGGTTTCCTTCAGCGAAACGACTGCGACGACGGTGATAGCGCAGGCGACGACGAGGTAGATCGCGGTGGGGAGCCAGGAGCCGGTGTCCTTGAGCCATTGGGTAGCCAGGAGCGGGGCGAGCGAGCCAGCGAAGATCGATGTAACCTGCGAGCCGAGGGACACACCGGAGTAGCGCATGCGGGTGGGGAAGAGCTCGGACATGATGGCGGGCTGCCCTGCGTACATAAAGGCGTGCAGGCACAGGCCGATGGTCACGGCCAACACGATGACCACGGCGTTTTTGGTGTCGAACATGGGGAACGCGAAGAACGGCCAGGTTGCGCCGGCGATCGCTCCAGCCAGGTACACGGGCTTGCGACCCCAGGCGTCAACAAGACGCCCAACCTGCGGGATGACCAGGAAGTGGATCACGTGCGCAATGAGCAATGCCAGCAGGAGCGATGAGGTGTCGTATTTGTGGACACTCTTGAGGTAGACGATCGCGAAGCTGACCACGAGGTAGTACATGATGTTCTCGGCGAAGCGGAGGCCCATGGCCTGCAGGATGCCCTTGGGATATTTGCGGATGACCTCGCCGACGCCGTAGCTGATGGCCTTCGATTCCTCCACCTGCGCCTTGGCCTCGAGGAAGATGGGTGCTTCGGTGACGTGGGTGCGGATGTAGTAGCCGACGAAGACGATCACTGCGGACAGCCAGAATGCGACCCGCCAGCCCCAACCGAGGAATGCCTCGCTGCTGAGGGTGGTGGACATGATGAACAGGACCAGCGTAGCCAGGAGGTTGCCCACAGGAACTGCTGCCTGCGGCCAGGATGACCAGAAGCCGCGCGACTTGTTGGGGCTGTGTTCAGCTACCAGGAGCACGGCACCTCCCCACTCGCCACCGAGCGCGAAGCCCTGGATGAAGCGGAGCGCCACCAGCATGGCCGGTGCCCAGTAGCCCAGCTCGGCGAAGCCGGGGAGGCAGCCCATGAGGAACGTCGAGACGCCCACGATCACAATGGTCAGCTGGAGCGTGGGCTTGCGGCCGAGCTTGTCACCGATCTGGCCGAAGACGATTCCGCCCAGCGGGCGGGCTACGAAACCAACCGCGTAGGTCAGGAACGCCTGGATGATGCCGTCCAGTTCGTTGCCGGTGCTCGGGAAGAAGTACTTGCCGAAAACCAGTGTCGCGGCGGTGGCGTAGAGAAAGAACTCGTACCACTCCACCACTGTGCCCACCATGGACGCAGCGACGATCTTCTTAAGGCCGGAGCCCTTGCCGGATTCGTTCCCGGCCTTTGATGTGGAGCGCTGCTCTACGCTCATATCCATCTCCTCAGTGTCCTCGTTGACCCTTTTGACAGTGCCCTGATGCATGCTGTGATCCACAACACGAAATGCTCCACTGAGTATTACTGCAGATTCATCCGGCCTCAATGATCAAACCGGCACTAAGTGTGTGCAGAATTGCAGATATGAATCCCAATCCGGATGATCTCCTGATACTTCTCGCCGTCTCACGGTCAGGAAAATTCACGACGGCGGCACAAGCCCTGGGCTTGAACCACACCACCGTTTCGCGCAGGATAGCTGCCCTCGAGAAGGCACTGGGCGGCCGCGTCCTCGCCCGCGCCGCTGGTGGCTGGGAAGTGACGGAGTTGGGGGCGGAGGCGGTACTGGTCGCCGAACGCATTGAAACTGCGGTGGGTGCGCTGGGACCCAGCGACGGCGCACCCGACCCCATTACCGGCGTCGTACGCATGACAGCAACCGATGGTTTCAGCGCCTACATAGCCGCCCCGGCCGTAGCCCGCCTTCGGCGCGACCATCCAGGGCTCAGCGTTGAGATTGTCACCGTCACCCGCAGGGCGCTTCAGCAACGCTCCGGCCTGGACATCGAGGTGGTCGTGGGGACGCCACAGGTCCACCGGGCAGAAGCAATAAGGCTCGGCGAGTATCGCCTGGGAATGTACGCCTCCCGCGCGTACTTGGCAGCCAACGGCACGCCGCGCACCATCGAGGAACTTACGCAGCATCAGTTGGTCTACTTCGTGGACTCCATGCTCCAAGTGGACGATCTGGACGCACCAAGAAGACTCGTGCCGTCCATGCGCGATGGGCTGAGCTCCACCAACGTGTTCGTGCATGTGGAGGCGACGAGAGCCGGCGCGGGCGTGGGCTTCCTGCCTTGCTTCATGGCCGATCGTCACGCAGATTTGGTGCGGCTCCTGCCAGCCGACTTCGCGGAGCTGCTCCCATACTGGATGGTCCTCCGCCCGGACTCCATGCGCCGCCCCGCAGTGGCCGCCGTCGTCCAGGCCCTGCGCGAGGAGACGGAGCGCCGCCGGGAGGAGCTACTCGGGTGAAGCTGCCGGCGGATCGTGGCGAACCGGCGTCCCGGCGGCGAAGGCCCGCACTTGGGCGTCGTTCCAGATGTGTGCAGGGACGGCCCCGCCCAAGAGCTTGCGGGCAAGGGTTGGGTCGTCGCCGAATGGCACGTGGCTGCCGGCCATGATCATGTTCCCGTAGCGGCGGCCCTTGAGCATGGCGGGGTCGGCGATGATCATGGTGTGCTCAAAAGTGTCGGCGATGGTGGCAGCATCAGCGCGTGCATTCTTCAGATCCGGGGCGTCGCCCGAATTGACCACGTACAAGCCATCGGGGGCCAGGACGGCGTCGGCGTGGGCGTTGAATTCGCGGGTGGTGAGGGCGCGTGGCGTAAAAGCTCCGGCGAAGACGTCCCTGATGATGAGGTCCCGAGTATCAGGGGTCAGGGACTCGGTCACTGCACGCGCTTCACCGACGCGGATCCGGAGCAAGGGCGCCTTGGGGAGTTCGAACCAGCCACGGACGTAGTCGGCGAGCTTTGCATCGAGCTCCACCACCACTTGCCGCGCATCCGGGTATGCCGCGTTGAAGTATCGGGCCATGGAGCAGGCTCCCCCGCCCAGGTGCAGGGCCCGCAGCTTTGGCTTTGCCTCCCGCGGCCACCTCGATTCCACAAGGGCAGCAATCCAGCGCATGTATTCGAAGTCAAGGAACAGTGGATCGGCGAGGTCAATGTGAGAGCTCAGCACGCCGTTGATCTTCAGGAGCCAGCCGTTATTGTTGTCAGGATCGGGAAGCAGTTCGCAGTCGCCGGTGTCAATGTAATAGACGCCTGCTACCGGACCGTCAGGACGGGTGCCGCCAGGCAGCTCAATGACTCCCGCCGTCGACCTTCCCGCCCGGCCGGACTTGCTTGCTTTGCTGGATTTACCGGATTTCGCCACTAAAACCGCCCTGCCTGAGTCATGGATCCAGCCTAGTGGAGTCGCGCATCATCGCATTCCATCGAAGCATTTAATAAGGATGCTTACCACTTAGCGTCATTGGGCCATAAGATCTCTTCATGGAAGCTTTGGGATCGGTTTGGGTGGAGGTGTTTACGGTCGCGTTCGCCTGGCTGACCGTGGTCTGCCTACTGATTGCCCGGGTGCCCAAACCGCCCAGCCTCCTGGAGGAACCGCCCGAGGACGAACACCCAGGCGCCACGCAACCGGCACCCGGCGCACGCCAAGGACGGCTACGGCATCTCCTGCCCAGGCCAAGGGCAGCCAGGCGCCCCAGGCCGCGCCATCATGAACACGCCTGAAGGCAAGAAGTCCCCACCTTAAAGCCCGACGGCGGGACGCACCATCCGATGTTCCGGCAGTAAGTACCACGAGGGATCGCACAGCTGCCGCTTGCCATCGGGCACGAAGCCGTTGCGACGGTAGAAGGCCTGGGCCCGCGGATTATCATCGAGGACCCACAGATAGGCCGGACCATCACCCAAGAGCTCGTCCACCAGCGCCTGGCCTACGCCACGGCCATGGACCCGCTGCAGCGTGTACAGCATGAACAGCTCCACGTCACAGGGGCTATCCTCATCCCTGCCCGGTCCTGAAGCCGCGATTCCTACCAATTCACCATCGGGATCATGGGCCAGCATTCGCGGATGGCCTGCCGCGATCAAGGCCCTGTACCGCTCGATCCTCTCCGGCAGGGTAGCTTCCTGCTTCGCGAAGAATTCCGGCGGCAGCAAATGCCCATAACTCTCCCGCCAGGACTGGACATGCATGATGGTCATGGCTTCGGCGTCCTCAACAGTTGCCGGGCGCAGCGTGAAATCCATCGGCTACCGCACCCTGGCGATGGCGAAACCGTCCCAGCCCTTGCTGCCCACAGTCTGGATGGCCGTGGAATCAAGACGTGGGTCCTGGCCAAGCATTTCCAAGGCCTTGACGATTCCCGGCGCGTTCACCTCGTCCCGCGCAGGCTCCAGGATGGAGCCGTCCCAGATGACGTTGTCGATCACGATTACCGTGCCGGGATGGCCAAGACGGATGGCCCAGTCAAGATAATTGGGGTCGTTCTCCTTGTCCGCGTCGATGAACACAAAATCGAACGATTCCTCGCCCACCAATGTGGGCAGCGTGTCCAACGCGGCACCTACCCTGATGTCCACCTTGTGCCCCACCCCGGCCGCGTCCACGTTCGCCCGCGCAACGTCAGCATGCTTTTGGAGGTACTCGCACGTCACCAGCCGGCCGTCGTCGGGAAGTCCCTGGGCCATCCAGATACTGCTGAAACCGGCCAACGTACCAATCTCCAGGACGTGCCTGGCTCCGGACAACTGCACGAGCATCTTGAGCAGCTTGCCGGCGTTCGGCGCCACTTCTATCTGTGGCATGCCCGCCTCGACTGCAGATGCCAGGGCGCGCTTGTGGTCAGGATCAGGACGCACGACGACGTCAGTCAGGTAATGCTCGACATCAATCCAACCGGGTTCAGCCACGTGTTCAATCATGGCCCCCAGTCTTGCACTGGTCACTGACAGGGGAAAGAGCTAATCCGTGGTGGAAATAGCCTCTTCCAGACGCTCTACCTTGCCGGTCAGTTCACCGCTGTAACCGGGCCGGATATCCGCTTTGATCACCAAGGAGACGCGGCTGCCAAAGCGGCCCACGGCCTCCGTCGCCCGCTTAACGACGTCAAAGACCTCGTCCCATTCGCCTTCGATGGTGGTGAACATGGAGTCCGTCTGGTTCGGCAAACCGGACTCGCGGACGATCTTGACCGCGGCGGCCACGGCATCGTGCACGGAGGCGTCGGGGGTGGGTCCGCCGTTGGTGGCGGAAGCGGGCTGGCCTGAAGGGGCGACTGAGAATGCAAGCAACATGAAATCCAGTGTTTCACGTACTGGTTTGTCACATAACGGCCTACTCCCGCGTAACAAAGGCTCAACCCCTGTCCGTTGCTACCCTGACAAGCATGGAACAGCCCTCTGAACGCAAGCCCCTCAGGGCCGACGCTGCACGAAATGTGGACAAAATCATCACCGCAGCCCGGCAGTGCTTCCGGGAACACGGCCCCGAAGTTCCCCTGCAGACCATCGCCGCCACGGCAGGAGTAGGTCCGGCTACGCTGTTCCGCAACTTCTCCGATAAAGAACAATTGGTACTTGCGGCCCTGTCCCGCCAACTTCGCCAGCACGTAGATCCCGTCGCGGACGCGTCCCTCGAAGGCATGGACGCCGCCGAGGGTCTCATCAACGTCATCGATGCCGTCATGGGAGTGGCGAGCGAAGACGCCAACCTGCTCGACGCCGTCGCGGGCCGGCGCGGACTCCTCATGGGCATTACCGGCGGCCTCATCGGCTCCATGGCCACGCTCCTCGAACGCGGTCAGGGGCAGGGTTCGCTGCGCCGCGATATCACCATCGAGGACATGGTCCGGCTCCTTGCCATGCTGATCGGTGCCGTGGACACCATGGAACCTGGCTCCGAAGCCTGGAAACGTCCCGTGGCGCTCATTGAAGACGCTATCCGGACAGAACGTCCGTCCCGCCCGCTCCCGGAACAATCACCCATCCCGGGCGTCACGCTCACGGACGACGTCTAGCAGCTAGCCCCAACCGAGCAACCTCAGGAGTGCTGCTGCGGCAGCACCCGAGATAACCACCACCAGGAACGGCGCGCGAAGCCAAAGAGCGACGGCGGCCGCCGCCAGTGCGCCAATGCGTGCGTCCAAAACGAGCCCCTGTCCTGAAGCGAGGGCGTTGACGACGGTCAGGGACGCCAGCAGCCCAATGGTCATGGTGCCTGCGATATGCATAATCCTCGGGCTCTGCAGCAGTTTGGCCGGGACAAAATAGCCCACCAGCTTGGTCAGGTACGCAAGCGCACAGGCGATGAGGATCCAGAGCCAGAGGTTCATTCGTTCCCCCTGCCCGCAGTGTTGTTATCTCCGTGTCCCTGCTTGCGCGCGTACGGGTCGAGGTCAGGCTCAAGTCCTTCATCCATCCGTGCGTGGCTGAACCAACCGATCACACCGGCCACCAGCGCAGCCACCAAAATGGGAACTCCCGAGGGAACAAACGGCACGGCGAGAATCGTCGCAAGTGCACACGCCGCGGCGATGGCCCAGGGTTCGCGTCCCTTCAGCCTCGGCCACAGCAACGCCAGGAAAGCAGCAACCGCGGCGCCGTCCAGGCCCCACTGTTTGGGATCGCCCATGGCGTCGCCGGCCAGCGCACCAATGGCAGTAAAGATATTCCAGAGAATGAATATTCCAATGCCGGCTGTCCAAAAACCGCGGCGTTGCTCGTCGAGGTCCGACTGGCCGGATGCCGTCGCTGTTGACTCGTCAATCGTCAGGTGGGCCGAGATATATCGCCGCCATCCATGTGGACGCAGCATGGCATTGATCTGCATGCCATATATTCCGTTGCGCAGCCCCAGCAAAGCGCTGGCCGTCATCGCTGCTACCCCGGATCCCCCACCCGCCACTACGCCGATGAACGCGAACTGGGAACCTCCACTGAACAGCAAAAGACTCAGCACCATTGTTTGCCAGAAATCGAAACCTGACGCCACGGAAAGCGCACCAAAGGACACGCCATAGAGGCCTGTGGCAATGCTCAGCGACAGGGCAATCTTGAAAGCTGGCGAGTCCTTGAGTTTCAAGGGAACTGCTGGACCTCCACTCACTTCCGCAGGCTCCAGGACCACAGGATGAGCGGAACCTGAAGAGGCAATCTCAGCGTGTGGATGCGTCGCTGGCTGGGCGTGCCGTTGGGACCATATGCACGGCGGAGGGCATCAATATGCCCTGCAAGGAATACGGTAAACATGGCTGTCGTGGCGTCCGCAGCCACTTTGCGGGTGGCCGGGATGAGGAGCCCGACGGCGGCAGTCGCCTCAAGCAGGCCGCTGGAAGCGACCCATTCCTCACGGGACATAAGAGCCAGTGGACCATTTGGCTGGCTCCCCGGCTCGTCGCTGCGGCACAGGTAATCAGGCACAACCGGGTAGTAGAACCCAGGTGTGCGGAAATGCTTCATGGCACTCGCCAGGAGAAGTGCGCTCAGACCGATTGCGGAAGTGGTTTGTGTGGCACGGGCTGACCAGCGAAATGACATGAGACCACTCAATCACAAGCGCGGTGGGGCCCAAAGTTCGGTGTTATCTGCTGGGGACCTGAAGCTGGGCCAAGACCTGCGCGGGTTTGTTCGTGGTGATCTCATGGATGCCCAGCCCCTGGCACAGAGCTACGTCCTTCTCCGAGTCCACGGTCCAGACCCTGAATACCCTGCCGGATTCCAGCCAGCGTTGGACGTTGCGGGCATGTTCCCGCACGTAGTCGATGCCTGGTCCGGCAATTCCTACCTCGCCGTGATCCAGGATGCGTTCAGCCTCCAACTGGGTTGCCTTCATGACGTTGGCCACCGCACCTGCCGTGATCGGACCCAGGCCCAGCTCTTGCCGAAGCTCCTGCACCGAAAAGTTGTCCACCAACTGGCAAATGTACTGGGCTGGAACCTTCTTCAGCAGGTGTTGGATCGAGTCGGAATCGAAGCTCATGAAAGAGACCTGGATGTTCTCAAGCCGGGACTCCCCGGGTATCCATCCCTCACTGAGCAGCACGTCCAGAACCCTGTCCTCAAGGTTGAGCTGGTAGGGGCTGGGGTGCTTGAGCTCGATCGCCAAACCTATCTCGCGCCCCGCGCCACGCAGAATGTCCAGCAGTTCCGGCAAGGTAAGGAATTGATCAGCGATCCCGCCGTAGGCATCCGGTATCCGGGCGCCCTTCCAGGAGGAGAAGTCCAAGGCCCGGAGTTCCTCAAGGGTCTTCTCCGAGACCGGGCCGGTGCCGGTGGAAGTGCGGTCCAGGTTGGCATCATGCAGAAGGACCACGTGCTGGTCCCGGGTCAAGTGGACGTCGCACTCAACGCCATCAGCTCCGTCAGCAATCGCCTTGAGGTAGGCCGCACGGGTGTGTTCCGCGAACGCAGCACTGGCGCCGCGGTGTGCGTAGACCTTGGGCCGGCGAGGGGCCAAATCGTCGCTAGTCATGCAGCCACGGTAGCCCACGCGGCTGCACGCACGGGGCTACGCTGGGCTAATGCAGGTGAACTCTGAACAAATCCCGGCCGAAGACCTCACCAACCAAGCCCAGCCAGCCCAAGCGACAGCTTCCGGAGCCACTCAACGGGGGTCCGTCGTCGTCGGCCGTTCTGCTGGTGACGAGGAAAAGGCAGCGGCTCTGCGCCGCATGAAACGGCTGGCCCTGGCGCTGTTGATAGGCATGGCCATTGTGTTCATGCTGGCGTTCGCTTTCCAGAAGCAGTACCCATGGCTTGAGTTTGTCAGGGCAGCGGCCGAGGGTGGCATGGTCGGTGCTTTGGCTGACTGGTTCGCGGTCACGGCGCTGTTCAAGTACCCCATGGGCTTGAAGATCCCGCATACAGCCATCATTCCCCGCCGGAAGGACCAGATCGGCGAATCGCTGAGTGAGTTCGTGGAGAGCAACTTCCTGTCACAGGAAGTTGTGCAGGACAAGTTGGCGAGCATAGACATTGCCCGCAAGGCAGGCCTGTGGCTATCCGGACCGGGAGGCGCCGAACGTGTGGCCAAGGAAGGCGGCGCGATGATCCGCGGCGCGTTCACCGTGCTGAACGACGACGACGTGCAAGCAGTTATTGAGGGCATGGTCCGCAAGCACCTGCTCACCCCGCCGTGGGGACCACCCGTGGGCCGGATGGCGGAACGGATCTTCGCTGACGGGCATCACCACAAGCTGGTTGACCTGCTGGTTGATCGTGCCGCCGATTGGATGGATGCCAATCATGCAACGGTCAACAGGCTGGTTTCGGACCGCTCGCCGGTGTGGGTGCCGACGTTCGTGGATGGGCTGGTGAGCGACAAGGTGTACGTCGAACTCCTGAAGTTCGTGCGGGCGGTACAAAATGACCAGAACCATCAAGTGCGCAAATCGATCGATGCCTACCTGACGGACCTGGCGCAGGACCTGCAGCATGATCCTGCCATGATAGAGCGCGCCGAGACCATCAAGGCCCAGATCCTGGGTGATCCTGAAGTCCGGGAATTGGCCTCGCGCACCTGGGGAACAGTCAAGAATGCGCTGCTCACCGCCGTCGACGATCCCGACAGCGAACTCAGCCAGCGGTTCAAGAGCGCCGTCCGGGACTTCGGTTCGCGGCTGGTCAACGACGCCGAACTCGCCGGGAAGATCAACGCCTGGATTGGCGACGCTGCGGGCTACCTCGTGAACACCTACCGATCGGACATAGCAGGCGTCATCTCGGAGACCGTTGCCCGCTGGGATGCTGAGGAAACGTCCCGGAAGATCGAGCTGCAAGTGGGCAAGGACCTCCAGTACATCCGCATCAACGGAACCGTTGTGGGTGCCTTGGCCGGCCTCGCGATCTTCACGGTTGCGCACCTGCTGTTCGGCTAAGGCCGTCAGTGGCGGACGCGGCGGCCGGACCGTGCAGCGAAGTCGTCCAGCGCTGCGATGATGTCACGTGCCAGCCATACGCTGACCCCACGCACTTTCCCGGCGGGAGTCAGCACCCCAGCCGCTTCCAGCCGTTGCACTGCCCTGTACGCCGTTGCCTGCGAGACCTTGGCGTAATCGGCTGCCATCTCAGCGGTGATTGCGGGCTCGCGAGGCAACAGCTCAAGGACTTTAAGCACGGATTCCTGAGCAGATCCGATCTTTGCGACGAACTCCTTCTGTGCAGTCCGGATGTCCTCCGCCAGCAACCGGCCATTTTCCACGGCGAGCATGGAAGACTCGGCAAAACGCTCAATGATGGGCAGGATGTTTCCCTGACGGTAGTCACCCAAGGAGTCGAAGTAGAGCCGGGTATTGGTCAGCAGCCCTGAAGAAACGGGGATGGTTACCTTTTCCGTTACCCCTTTAGCGCGGAGCAAGGCGCTGACGATCGCCCTGCCCGTGCGGCCGTTGCCGTCCGCAAAAGGGTGGATGGTTTCGAACTGTGCGTGTGCCAAGGCAGCTTGAGTCAGAGCGGGGATGTCGTCTCGGCGCATGAACTCGACCAGGTCCTCCATGGCTGCCCTAACACGACCGTGATGGGGCGGCACGAACTCCGCTGAGTGGGGTGAGTTGCCCCGGATCCAGACTTGGCTGGCCCGGTATTCCCCAGCTATGACTTGGTCGGAGGAAGCCAGCAGGGTGTGATGCATGGCTCCGATATTCTGGACGCTGAGGTCTTCAGACAAGGCAATTGCGGCCTCCATGGCATCCACATTGGACGCAATCAGTGCAGCGTTAGGACTCGAGCGGTCGCCTAATTGCGCCAGCAGGATCTTCCGCGCACCGGCCGTAAGGTTCTCGATCTGGGAACTCGATGCGGACTCACCTCGGAGCAGCAACGCTGCGAACGGCGCAGATTCCTGTCCCAGCTCGGCGTCGAACCGGACCATTTCCACAGTGGCTGCCTCAACAAGCGACTGGGTGCGGGAATCAACCTGAGGGTCGAGGCGGGCAATTTCTGCCGGGATGGCAGCTTCGTAGGGGCCGCGTGCCAAGAGCCGTTGACGCCTGGACGTTCCCGGCTCAGCGTCCGCTGCCCAGGGATGCTCTTCGTGGCTGATTGACGGCCAAGCAAGGCCGCCAAACTCTTCGTCGCGTTCACTGCGCATGGCTCTCCTTGAGAAGATCGACCAGCCCATTTTCTCACGATTCGCTGTTTATGAGAAAATCGAGCCATCTGATTCTCACAATCGAACGCCACTGAGAAAAACGATCGGCGACCTTCTCACGTCACCCCAGCAAATGAACCATCTGTCCCGGCCGTGCTTGGCCCAGCAGATCCAGGTCTTCGTCGCGAACAACTGCGATCACGGGGGACTTGCTCGTCGGCGGGTGGCCAGCCAGGGCAATGACGGGAAAGCCCGACGGCGGCAACAGGACCGAGCCTGAAAGCAACGGTTGTGCCTGGGGTACTGGAGTCGTGGCCGGCCCAGTGGCGCCCGCCACCGCCGTCGCACCGGCGGGCTCGAGTGGGCGCCCCACCAACCGGGCACCTACCCGGTCCGATTCCGGCGAGAGGATCCATGGTTCGCTGGTCAACCGAAGCCAGGTACCGGCGTCGTAATTTTGGGCTTGTGGACCCCGCTCCACTCGGGCCACCACCGGACGTTCGGGATCCAGGGCCCGACGCGGGGCGTGGTTCTCCGTCGAAATATTGTGGCCGTGGGCGCGTCCGAAAGTAAGCGAGCCGCCGGCGCGAAGGGGTTCCGTCTGGGGTTCGATGCCACCCTGAACGGCCAGGTAGTACCGGATCCCGAACAGCGCCGGCCCAAACTCCAATACCGCCCCCGGGCTGACGCGGACAGCCTTGTTGAACGGCAGCTCGGAGCCGTTGAGCTTGACCACGCCTTCCGCGCCCGTGATGGCCAAGGCCGAGGCCGTGACGAACCGGAGGCGCAGACCACCCAAAAGTATCTCCAGGCCGCCCGCAGAGTCAGGGTTGCCCAGCATTGCGTTGGCAAGGTGCAGGGAAGTGCGGTCCAGGGCCTGGTCAGGTGCAAGGGCCAGGGTCAAGGGGCCCGGATCAACAGCGACGGCACCCATTAAAACCTCCTCAAGTACCTCGTATTCAAGGTGCGTTCCAGGACAAACTAGGCGAACGCATCAATTTCCACCCCTGCTTCCTCCAAGCCTGCCCGAACTGCCGCGGCCATGTTCACAGCCCCAGGAGTATCGCCATGGATGCAGAGGGAATCGGCGCTGACCGGGACAATGGTTCCGTCCACGGCCACCACTTCTTTACGCGTCGCCAGCCGAACGGCCTGGGCGACTACCGCTGCGGGGTCGTGCAGCACTGCGCCTTCCTCGGATCGCGGGACCAGTGTGCCGTCAGGAAGGTACGCCCTGTCCACGAATGCTTCCCGGAAGACCGGGTGTCCGGATTCCTCGGCCAGCTTCAGCCAGGCCGAGCCCGGCAAGCCCAGCACCGGCAGCCCGGGATCGTAGGCATGGACGGCGGCAACCACGGCCTCAGCTTGGTCGGGATCGTGGACGATCCTGTTGTACAGCGCGCCGTGCGGTTTGACGTAATCCACGGACGCTCCCACGGCGTGGGCCATGCCGTCGAGGGCGCCGAGTTGGTAGAGGACATCGCCGAACAGTTCGTCGAAGGTCATGTCCAGCGAGCGCCGTCCAAAGCCGGCCAGGTCCCGGTACCCCACATGCGCGCCGACGCGAACGTCCAGTTCGAAAGCGGCACGGCAGCTGTCCAGCATGGTCAGTGGGTCTCCGGCGTGGAAACCGCAGGCCACGTTGGCGCTGCTCACGATGCGGAACATCGAGGCGTCGTCGCCCATGGTCCAGGAGCCGAACGACTCCCCCAGATCAGCGTTGAGGTCCACTGTTACCGCCTTCCAGCGTCAGATTGTTGTTGGTCTCGTTGGTGGGTGCGCCCGCCAGCAGTTCGCCGGGGATCGTATCGGGCAGCGGACCAAAGGCTTCCTTGGCAGTTGCGACGACTGCGCGGCCCATCATCAGGTTGCCGGCACCACCCACCACGGCACCCACGCCAAACGGCAGGGCTCGTCCCAGGAACGCGGAGCCTTGGCGCTTCAGGAGGTTCTTCAGGAACGCGCGCTGGATGGCATCGCGAATGACGCCAAAGCCACTGCCGGGAATCTTCTTGGTGAGTGTCGTGCCCCAGGCATTGGTCACGCCCTTGCCTCGTCCAAGGGACTGGCCGCTGAGGGCACCCAGCAGAGACGTGCCTTCCTCGCCGAGCATGATGGCCATGACCATCGTCCTTGCCCGTTCCGGGTCCGTCAGCCGGATGCCGTGGAGCTCCGCCAGTGTTGATGCATAAAGCGCGGTGGTCTCCAGGAACCCGACGGTGGCAAGGGCGGAGAGTCCCAGCGAGGCTGCGGTTCCGATGCCAGGCACGACGGCGGTGGCCCCCACGGCAGCTCCCCCGCCGGTGATGGCGGCCAAGTAGTCGCGCTCCAGTTTCGCGGCAAGCTGCGCGGGCGACGCCTTTGGATGCCTGCGCTGCATTCTGCGCAGGTTTGCCAGAACTAGTGGCCGCTGGATTTCGACGGCGCGCAGCAAGACATTGTGCACACCCGGCTTGGCGTTGCCTTGGGCGTCGAATACTGCGTTGTGGGCTGTCTCTTGGGCGATTTTCACCGCCGGGTTGGGGCGCTTGGGCATCTTCACCTCTGCATGGCAGTTAGTCGTTTCGCGGAGAACTACTGCGTTCAGCCTATGCCACCCGTAGCTTCGTATGGCCCGTTGAGAGGCCTGTTCTGCGCGTTTCCGGGCGAGGATTCAGCGCAGGGCGGACCTCTCAAGAGAGCCGGGCCGGCGTAGACTTGAGTGCACTCACGGAAGCAGTCCAAGCACGGACAGGGAGTATCCGTAATGAACGCAAACGACAAGACACAGCACATCATCCGGCACCACACCGACGCCCCTGCAGAGGGAGAGACGGAAGGCTGGGTTTCGCACGATACCGGCATCCACAGCCAGGATGCTGCCGAGGGGCCCGATTTCGACGACGACGCCCCGCCGTCGGGCGCTTCATAACTCCGGTTCCTCCCGCACTTACCGCTGGACGCCTTCAAGAGCGGCCAGCCCTTGGCGTGCGCTAGTCATGAACCCACCGGGCCGGCCGCGGGCTATTTTGGGGCGGGCCCGGTGGTGTTGCGGATAACCAGGTGCGGTGTCCGCACAAGGTGCGCCGGCGGCGTCGAGCCTTCCAGCCGATCGATGGCACGGTCGACGGCGGCCCGCGCCAGAAGCGGGGCGTCCTGGCTGACGGAGGACAACTGGACGTAGCTAAGGCGGGCGAACTGGCTATCGTCGTAACCGAGGACGGACACATCCTCAGGGACGCTGAGCCCAGCTGCCCGGAAGCTTTCCCAGATGCCCAGTGCGCAGCGATCGTTGAAGGCAAGGACGGCGGTGGGCAGGTCCTCCAGAAGCTCCCGACCAGCCCGGAGGCCGTCTTCTTCGGTGGCGCCACCGGGAATCACCCGGGCTTCCAGCCCCCGGCCAGCCATCTCTGCCCGGAATGCGTCGCGGCGTTGTGGACTCGAAACAGCGTCCCCGCCGTCTACGTGGGCAATTCTCCGATGCCCCAGCGAGGTGAGATATTCCACTGCGATGCGGATACCGGCGTCGTCATCGCTGCTGACGGAGTCCAGGAATTCGCCGACGTCGTCGCGGAGCAGGCTGACCACAGGGAGCCTTGCGGCATAACCGGCCAGCTCGTCCTCCCCCAGCGCTGGAGAAATCATGATCAGGGCTTCACAACCCAGGTCCAGCAGAGACTCGACGGCACGCGATTCCGGCCGGCCGTTGGCCACTGCGCTTAGCGCGATATCGTAGCCGCGCTCAGTTGCTCCGGCGTAAGCGGCATCGACGATTTCGGCGTGGAACGGGTGCGACGTGGAAAAGCTGACACCGAGCAGCCTCGTCCGGCTGCTGCGGAGAAGACGCGCACGGCTATCGGGACGGTAGCCGAGTTCCTTGGCAGCTTGCTGGACTTTAAGTCGCGTAGCTTCAGAGGCTCCAGGAGCGTCCCGCATCACGATGGAAACGAGCGCACGGGAAACCCCTGCCGCTTCAGCGACGTCCATCAGTGTGGGACGCTTTCCCATCGTGGCCCTCCTTCGCCCGCAGCCAGTCTATAGAACGATCTAAGACACAAACGGCGCAAAGGAATCCTGCCCCCCGGACATGCGGCCGGTCGCGACTCAGACGACCGACCGCACTAGCCCGGTATCGCAGTGACGGCGCCCCGGGTGGGCCCCAGAACCCACCACATCCATCACTGCCAACTCAGCGTTGTCCGCGGACATGCGCCGAAAAGGGCAACGGCACATTACGCGGTACAACGACTTGGGCACTGGATATGTGCTTTGGCCTGCGGAAACGTGACGCGGGGTTTTGCAATAATCTTCAGCGTTCCCCGATCGGCGTCTTCCGGGCAACATTCGCCCACCGTATTCCGGCGAGCGCTCTGGCTGTTTTCCACAAGACCTGTTTAATGACCCCATGAGCACAGTGGATCCCGTCGCCCTCCGGAAACTGCGCGCCAACAAGCGCCCCGGCCCGCTTGCCGTGGTGCTGACGCTTGCCTTCCAGTTCGTCGCTGGGTTGGCGGCCGGCTTTGGCTGGCCCCACATCACAGCCTTCGAGTCGGAGGTGCCTCCCGGCCTGGCACTGGCCGCCATCATCTCCAGCATCCCCCTGATTGTCCTGAGCTCCATCGCCTGGACAGCCATCGTGATGAAGCACCGCAAACTTGGGCTCACTTTGGGCGGAGCGCTGATGTGGCTTGGTGCGGCAACCGGTGTGGCGGTGGCCGCGGTCGGTCTCGAATACCCTGCCATCCTGACGTGGATAGGCGTGGGCTGCCTCGTCGTGTCCCTGTTTCTAGTGCTCCTTGGGGTGATGGCAGCGCAGAAAAGGCGGCTTGTTGCCGAACGTGAGGCCGGTGTCATGAGCACAGGCATCATGACGTCCGCGAGAGTCAGCGACAAAGGCTATGTGGCGTTCCGCGACAGCGCCAGAATCCTCACCACGGTGACCTTCACCTTTCACGACTCAAGTGGCGTCCAACGATGGGTGCAGCGTCCCCTCTTGATCGATGCCGCTGATCCCGTGATTGATGGTCAGGAGACCACGCTCTGGTACGACCCCTCGGACCCCGGCAATGACAAGAAGATTGTGGTCAAACTGGCCCAGGACATGCCCCTGCGGGCTTCGTGATCCTGCAGCCCTGAACGTGCTGCCGCAACGGCGACATTTTTCTTCTCCTCACCGCACTTAAAGGGTGTTCGAACGAGCAACCGATGCGCGTCAGGAGCCACACATGAACACCCTCAACCAGGTATCGGCAATATCGGCCGTCCTACCGCTTGCGGATACCACCGACATCCACCTCCTGTTCATGGCCGGCCTGGTTTTCCTCACTGGCATTGTTGGCGTTGGCAGCGTCCTGCTGCTCCTTTTGCTGACCCCGCTCATCAGGCTGGCCTTCGGGCGTCATCTTCCCCATGCACGTGCCCGGCGGAACGATGCCACTTAGCCGTAGCACAAGAGGCATCTAGAACGATCTAGACGATGGCGCCCCGAGCATGCAACCATTGGTTCACTAGAACGATCTAGACGCGTGAATCGAGGAACAACAATGACGTACCTTCAGCACCCGGTCATCGAGGACCGGCCTGTCCGCATCGCTGTAATCGGCGCCGGCTGGATCGGCAGATTCCATGCCGAATCCATCGCCCGGAGGATTCCCAACACCCGGTTGGAAGCCATTGCTGATCCGGTCCTGCCTGCCCTGGAAGCGTTGGCAAGCCGCCTCGGCGTCACCAAAATCAGCACCGATGTTGCCGACGTCCTCGCCGATCCCGATGTGGACGCCGTACTTATCGCCACTCCCCTGCGGTTCCATTCCGAACTGATAACCGCTGCCGCCAAAGCCGGTAAGGACGTGTTCTGCGAGAAGCCTGGCGGACGGACCATCGCCGAACTCGACTCCGCCATTGAAGCGGCGGCAAGTGCCGGCGTCGTGCTCCGTTTCGGTTTCAACCGCCGCTACTCCACGGATTTCGCCGCCGCCCGGAAGCTGATCGACGACGGTGCAGTCGGAGTCCCGCAGCTGCTCCGCTCCCTCACCCGCGATCCCGGCACCGAAGCCGGCATCAGCAACCCGGAGAGGATCGCCCCCGGCACCATCTTCCTGGAAACCCTGATCCACGATTTCGACACCCTGAACTGGCTGAATCCGGGCGCCGTCCCCGTGAAAGTCCATGCAGTCGCAGATGCTTTGATTGCTCCCGAGGCCAAGGCCGGCGGCCTCCTGGACACTGCGGTTGTCACTGTCACGTACAGCAACGGCGCCATCGCTGTAGCCGAAGCCAACTTCAACGCCCTATACGGTTACGACGTCCGGGGCGAAGTGTTTGGCTCTGCCGGCATGGTCACCGCAGGCAGCCCACAGGCCACCAACGCCACCAGCTACACAGCCGCCGGCATTGGCTCGGACACCACCCGCCTGAACATCGATCTCTTCCACGATGCCTATACGGCAGAGCTGGCCCACTTCGCGGACGACGTCGCCGCACGCCGCGGGCGAGCAAGTGAACGCACGACGCCGGCAAACCCGCCGGCCGCTGTAGCTGCCCCCGGGGGCGTGGATGCGCGCAACGCCTTGGCGGTCGCCCTGGCCGCTTTCACGTCAGCCCGGACAGGGCTTCCCGTTGATGTTTCCTCGATTGCCGACCTTCGTCCAGCCGAAACGCATCCAACAGCACAGCTTCAGGCGGCAGTACAGCTTCAGGCCGTAGGGCACGGAGCATGAGCTTCCGCCTGGCGGTCTGCGCCGAGATGGTCTACGGCGAGCTGCCATTAATCGATCGGGTACGCCGCATTCATGATCAAGGTTTCGAGGTGGAGCTTTGGGACACCCGCGGCCGGGACATCCGGACCCTCGCCGCAACCGGCGCCACGTTCTCCTCCATGAGCGGCTACTTCGGCGGCAGCGTCATTGATCCTGCCACCGCGCATGAAGTCCTGGCCTCCGCAGAGAAGCTGATCCCCACGGCACTGGAGCTGGGCGTCGAACGCATGGTGGTTCACCCTGGCGAACTCGGTGAAGGCGGACGGGCTGTCCGCCCGCTCCAGCGGTCAACCGGTGAGATGTGGCTGACCGGCCTGCGAACCTTGGAACAGCTGGCTGAACTGGGCCAAAGGCACGGCATCGTGTTTGCCTTGGAAAACCTGAACACTATCCTGGACCACCCCGGCATTCCGCTGGCACGCGCCAAGGACACACACGCCTTGGTCAAGGCCGTCAACCATCCCAACGTGAAGATGATGCTGGACCTTTACCACGCACAGATCGGTGAAGGGAACCTTATTGAGCTGGTGCGCTCAGCCCAGCCTTTTACGTGTGAGATCCAGGTTGCCGACGTGCCGGGCCGATTCGAACCAGGGACCGGCGAGATCAACTACCCGGCCATCGCCAAAGCACTCCGCGACGCCGGGTACACGGGTGTGATTGGCATGGAGGCCAATGCAATCGGCGGCCAGGGCATCCAGGCGGGCGACGCAGCGTTGGCAGCCTTCCGCGCCGCGTTCTCTCCCAACTGAGTCGCAGCTGAGCGCGTTTAGACGGCTCTAAACGCGCTCTAATGCGACTCAGTTGGGTAGTGCTCCCGCAGCAGCAGCACCCCGGCATTGGCGGCGACGATCAGCCCGATTCCCACCCACTGCCCCGCGGCCAGGTCCTGGTGCAGGATCACGGCGCCAATGACCGCGGCAAACACAGGGTTGATGCTCATGAGCACGCCGAACATGTTCGCGGGGACCCGCCTAAGCGCGATCAGATCAGCCACGTAAGGCAGCACGGATGCGAAGATTCCGGCCGCCACGGCGCAGAGAACGGCCAGGCCGTCCAGTGGTTGACTGATGAAAACCACGACGGCGACAGGCAGGAACAGCGTCGCCGACACTCCTGTTGCGGCTGCTGTGCCCTGGATGCCCTGCACTCTTTGGCCGACAGTCCGGTTCAGGAGGATGTAGGCGGCCCAGCTGCAAGCGGCGATGAGCCCCAAGCCGATCCCTACGACGTCCATGGATGCCTCGGGCCGGGTGATGGCCAGGACGCCGAATGCAGCGACCACAGCGCAGACCGCACTGCTTTTTCGTCGCGAGCTGATCAAGGCCACAGCCAGGGGCCCAAGGAACTCAAGGGTGACGGCAAGTCCAAGGCCGATCCGTTGGATGGACGCATACAGGCCGAGATTCATGGTGCCGAACGAGACTGCGAGCAGAAGGACGGGCCACCATTGCCGCCAGCGCAATTCCCTCAACCGCGGCCTGACGATAGGCAAGAGAACTGCAGCCGCCACGAGCTGGCGCACCGCCACCACACCTACAGGTCCCATGACCGGAAAGGCGAATGATGCCGTTGCGGCGCCAAGTTGGTTGGAAAGTGCGCTGGCCAGGAGCGTCGCCGCACCCCCGGCCTTCCGGGACGGCTTTACTCCAATTGCCCTCGTATCGATCATGGTGAAATTCTGCGCTCGGGCAACGTATCCGCTAAATGCATGGACGATGCTATTTATGCGGTGGGCGCATGAATAGGATGGGCGGTATGGACGTCGAGGTGAGGCAATTGCGGTGCCTTCTGGCAGTAGTCGAGGAGGGTACATTCACAGACGCAGCTATTGAACTGGGAATGTCCCAAGCTGCCGTTTCACGCAACATCTCCGGGCTCGAACAAGTTCTCGGGGTACGGCTGCTGGAACGGACCACCCGCAGCGTCGGCCTAACCCCGTCCGGCGAGCGCGTCGTGGCCAAGGCGCGGCGGATCCTCTCACTTCTGGGCGACCTCGAAAGGGAGGCCCGGTCTGGTACTGGAAAGATCCGGATCGGCTACGCGTGGTCCGCTTTAGGCGCGCACACCATGGAGTTCCAGCGCCGATGGGCGGTGGTAATACCTGGTGTGGAGTTGCAGCTCCTGCACTCCAATTCCCCTACCGGCGGCCTGGCAGATGGAACCACCGACTTCGCTATCCTTCGACGCCTTCCGGATGCGGCCGGCGTCGAACATGTCCGGATAGGTGAGGAGAAGCGGTACTGTGCCATGTCCTCGGACGATCCGCTGGCCTCACGGCGTTCTGTGACCCTGGCGCAGGTAGCCCAGCGACCCGTGGCCATGGACTTGCGGACCGGAAGCACAACGCTCGAGCTATGGCCGAAGGAGGCGCGGCCGGACATCGTGCCCATTAATGATGTGGACGATTGGCTGACGGCGATCGGCAGCGGGGCGGCGCGCGGGATGACTGCCGAGTCCACGGCCCACCAGTATCGACGTCGGGGCATCATCTATCGGCCGGTCCGTGACGTTGCGTCCGTGCCTGTGTACCTCGCGTGGTCCACGAAGGATCCACCGCAGGAACGCGAACGGATTGTGGAACTGTTGACGGGGCTGTATGCGTGATGAGTGTTAGCAGTCGTGGCGAAACCTTGAGCTAGTACACGGAGCCCATCAGGAGCTCCGAAAGGCGCCCTGCCGCGCGCCGAAGTTCCGGAACACTGGCCTTCAGGTCTGATTCGCTCGCCGATTCCACCGGGCTGGTCAGGGCAATGCATTCACTGGGGCGGCCGGTCCTGTTCGGAACTGCAACCGCAACGGACAACACGCCCGTGGCACGCTCGTCAGCCGAATAGGCGAAGTCCTCGCCAACCGCGGGGAGCCGCGACCGCAATTCGTCGGCCGTGAACCCACGGGGCTCATGCCCGGATGCCGAGGCCGCCAGCGCGACTTGCTCCAGTTCCTCCGGGGAAGCGGAAGCCAGAAGGATCTTACCGGCGGCACCCACCGTCAAGGGAAGCCGCTTACCCAGGGGGAGGTCGTACCGGAGTGGCGAGTCACCATCCACCCTGGCCACAAGAATGCGCTCAAAGCCCAGGCGTGTGTAGAGGGACGCAGTGCGGGCCGTCTGTGTGGCGACTTGCTGAAGTATCGGCCGCGCCGCCACTACCAACGGATCATTCTCAAGGAAACTCCGTGCTGCCGGGAGAACTGCGGGCCCAACGCGGTAGGTCTTGTCCGTCTGGCTGACCATGCCGAAGTCCTGGAGAACGCGAAGGATCCTCAGCGTCGTGGGCAGGCTCATGCCGCACGTCCTTGCAAGGTCACTCAATCGCTGTGGCCGCTCGGCACGCTGCAGCTCGGCAAACACCTCCAGGGCCCTTGAAAGCGAACGCATGTTCGCGGCCTTGGGTCCGTCCTCCACAGGACTGGCTGAGTGGGTTGAGCTCACGGTCATTGTTTCATTCTATGTAAGTTTCTTGCGCTTGACATCACATGTGGCTCCTGTCACTATTCTTCAGACGCAATATTCTTTCATTCTATGAAATGAAGTAACACGCAACGTAAGAAGGAATCCATGACAACGGAGTCAGTTATTGCCAAACCCCAGCGAACCCGCGTTTCACCCACCGTCTTGGCTGGTATCGGCGCTTTCGTGGTGGTTGGCGTCTTCGTCCTGGTTAGCTCCATCGGCCTCGGTCTCTGGACTTCGCTGGGGCCCGGCCCCGGGATGTTCCCGTTCGCCATGGGCGGTCTGCTGGTTGCAATGTCCGCACTCTGGCTCGTTCAAGAACTGCGCGAGCCAAGCGAAACCGCGTCAGGAGTGGATCGCGGCCTGGTTCTGGCAGTCGTCATCAGCCTGGCGGTTCTCGCGGCGGTGATGGACCTGATCGGCTTCCAGCTGAGCATGTTTATTTTCCTCATGTACCACCTAAAAATTCGCGGCGGCCGCGGGTGGGTGTCCGCGCTGATCATCTCAGCGGCTGGCAGCTTCGGCGCGTTCTATGCCTTCAACTACGGGCTCAACGTGGCCCTGCCCACCGCCGGAATTTCCGTCCTGAACTCGATCGGACTCTGACCCGTGGATACCCTCAACGAACTCGCCAACGGTTTCGCTTCTGCATTGACCTGGCAGAACTTGATCTTCGCCTTCCTTGGCTGCCTTCTCGGCACCATCATCGGCGTCCTGCCCGGCATCGGCCCCGTAGCCGGTGTCGCCTTGCTCATCCCGCTCACCATGAACCTCGATGCCACCGGCGCAATCATCATGCTGTGTGCCATCTTCTACGGCACGGCCTACGGCGGAACCATCACCAGTGTTCTGCTGAACACACCAGGTGAGGCCGCCTCAGCGATCACCACTATCGACGGCTACGCCATGACAAAGATCGGCAAGGCAGGAGCCGCGCTCACCATCGCAGCCGTCGGGTCATTTGTGGGCGGAACCATCGCAACACTGGGCCTGGTGGCAGCAGCAAAACCCCTGGGCGAACTTGGCCTGCTGGTTGGTCCGCCGGAGTTCTTCGCCTTGATGGTAGTCGGCATCTCGCTATTGGTCGCTTTGGCCGGCAAGTCCATGGTGAAGGCCCTTATCTCCGGAGCCTTGGGCCTGCTGATCTCCATGGTGGGCATCGACCCTGTGGCGGGCGCACCCCGCTTCACTTTCGGCTCGGATAACCTGCTGGACGGTGTGAGCTTCGTTGCGGTGATCGTTGGCGTGTTCGGACTCTCCGAAATTCTGTCCTACCGTAAAGATTCCAAAGCCGCCGCCGTTCATGCACCGGGTATGCGGTCCTTGCTCCCCACACGGACCGAATGGCGCAGGAGCGCCCCGTCCATGGCCCGTGGAACCGGTATTGGATTCGGGCTCGGCCTGATCCCCGGCATGACGGGCTCGGTGTCCTCACTGCTTGCCTACGGCGCCGAGAAGAAATTCTCCAAGCACCGCGACCAGCTGGGGAAGGGTGCCATCGAGGGCGTCGCTGGCCCCGAAACGGCCAACAACGCCCATGCCAACGCTGCCCTGATCCCGCTCTTTACCCTTGGCATTCCCGCCTCGCCCACTATCGCTGTGCTGATGGGCGCCTTCCTTCAGCAGGGCCTGACCCCTGGGCCCACCCTGTTCACGGAACACTCGGAAATTGCGTGGGCGATCATCGCCAGCCTCTTCATCGGCAACGTGCTGCTCCTGCTTCTGAACGTTCCGCTTGTTGGCCTGTGGACATCCATCCTCCGGGTCCCGGCGCCCATCCTTACGGCTTTGATCCTGCTCTTTATGGTCATCGGCGCCTACACCATCAACTTCAACGTCTTTGATGTGTTCGTCATGATCGGATTTGGCCTGCTGGGCCTGGCACTGCGGCATCTGGATATCCCGCTGGCACCCATGGTCCTGACCCTGGTGCTGGGTCCGCTGATGGAGCGGTCACTTCGCGAGTCATTGGAAATCTCGCAAGGAGACTTCGGCATCTTCGTCAATCGCCCCATCTCCGTGGTCCTAATCGGCATCGGTGTCCTCATCGTCCTAAGCCCCCTTCTTAAGCTCCGTAAGCCCAAAGCGCTCAACGAAGATCCTGAAACGTAAAACCACTTCATCACCCGCCCCCTGAACCGCCCCTTCAAAGGAGAAGAACCATGCCACGCACCCGCATCGTTGCAGCATTCGCTGCAGCAGCCCTCATTGGCCTTACGGGCTGCGGCGCCAACGCCGGAGCCGCTAACAACACCGCCGATTTCCCTAAAAAGGGAAAGTCCATCGAACTCATAGTCGCTTTCTCTTCCGGTGGAGCAGTAGACACCGCCGCGCGTTTGGTGCAACCGATCCTTGAAAAGGAACTCGGCACCAACGTTGAAGTCATCAACAAGCCAGGTGCAGGCGGACAGATAGGCTACACACAACTGACCAGCGCCAAGCCCGACGGCTACACCATCGGTGCCACCGGATCACCCTCCGTTGTTGTGTCGCCCCTCGACCCCGCCCGCGGCGCGAAGTACACACGAGCAAGCTTCCAACCTCTCGGACGCCAGGTGATCGACCCAACCGTCATCGCCGTGCAGCCCGACAGCCCCTTCAAGACCCTGAAGGATCTTCTCGACGCCGCCAAGGCCAACCCGAAGTCCATGACGGCAAGCACCACCGGGCTTCAGACCGGCGAGCACTTCGCCTTGGCGCAATTGCAGGAAACCACGGGGGCCGAGTTTGCTCCTGTGCACTTCTCCGAAGGCGCTTCACAGGCCACCACAGCGTTTCTCGGGAAGCATGTGGACATCCTGGTCGCCAACGTTAGCGACGTAACGGACCTCTCGAAGCAAGGCAAGGCACGTGTACTGGGCGTCATGACTGATGAGCGCGCGCCGTCGCTTCCTGATGTGCCCACTTTCAAAGAATCCGGCTACGAGCTGACGGCCGGCACCGTCCGCGGCTACTCCGCACCGGCCGGACTGCCTGAGGCCGTAGCAACCAAACTCGAGGCTGCAATCCAAAAGGCCATCGAGGATCCCACCGTGGTCAAGAAGATGGCAGACCTCGGGCTGCAGACCAGCTACTTGTCCGGCAAGGACTACGGGGACTTCTGGGCAAGCCAGGAAGAGGACTTCAAAAAAGTCCTTCCCCTCGTACAGAAGACTGACTGATTTCCTGCCAACACCATCACGGAAGACACCATCATGACAACTCCTGTCCTTGAAGACATCGACGCCGATTTTCCCCGCCCCGGGCGGGATGTGCTCGAACGCCTTGCCAAGCTGCCTGCCGCGAACATAGGTGACGCAATGGACCGCCTTGGGGTCGCAGACTCGGCCATTCAGGCCATTTGGCCAGGTGCCCGCATCGCAGGGCCCGCATTCACTGTTTGGACCCGCCCCGGAGACAACCAAGGGATACACCGCGCCTTGCAGCTTGCCCGTCCGGGCGACGTCATCGTTGTCGCCGGCGGTGGCGACGAATCACGCGCACTGTTGGGTGAACTCATCGGAGAACGCGCGATCAACCTCGGCATCGCCGGGTTCGCCTTGGACGGGGCCGCACGGGATGCTGAAACACTCGGCGAGATTGGAATGCCGGTCTTCGCCCGGGCAACCACTCCCGCAGGTCCCTACAAGAACGGCCCTTCCCGATTGGGCACGCCCATCTCCTTCGGCGGAGTTCCCGTCATGCCCGGAGACATCATCATCGGCGACTCAGACGGCGTGGTGATCATCCCACGGGAACAGGCAATGAACGTCGCCGAGGCTGCCGAGGCAGTGTTCGCCGACGAATCCAACCGTAGGGCCGCCATCATCGCGGACCGGACCAAGTAGGGAAGCAAGAAGATCATGACAGCATGCACCGTCATAGGCCTCGGTGAGGCCGGGGCCACATACGCGGCCGCCCTCGTCGCCGCCGGCCACACCGTGACCGGGTTCGATCCCGTCGCGCCTGGCACCCCCTCCGGTGTCATCCGGGCCGCCACGGCGGCAGCCGCCTGCGCCAACGCGGACATAGTTCTTGTCCTCACCGGAGCCGCAGCGGCCCGGGCTGTGGCCCAGGAGTGCCTACCCGTCTTGCCGACCGGAAGTTGCTATGCAGACTTCACGTCCTCCTCACCACATGTCATGCGGGAGCTCGGACAGCTGGCGGGTGGGGCTCTTTTCGCAGACGTGGCCATCCTTGGCCCTGTGCCCACCCAAGGTGCAAAGACGCCGTTGATGGTCAGCGGACCTGGATCCAGTGGGGTGGCCGCGCTGCTCGCTCCACTTGGTGCCGACGTCGAAATTGCCGACGGCGGGCCGGGGGCAGCCATGGCCCACAAGCTGCTCCGCAGCGTCTTGATGAAAGGGCTGGCTTCCGTGGTGGTTGAGGCTGTCACTGCAGGAAAGGCTGCCGGTCTTGAAGACTGGATCCGCGGGCAGATCGCGCGGCAGCTGGCCGGGGATGGCCAGGCAGTCATCGATCGGTTCCTCACCGGGACGGCCAAGCACGCACAGCGGCGCTCCAAGGAAATGCAGGACACTGCAGACTACCTGTCGTCGGACCTCCACGTTCCGGCAGAGATGACCACTGCGTCGGCGGCAGCCCTCCGCCGAATGGCATCCGAGCCGGTGGAAACTGCACCAGCCTTGCGCTGATGCAGTCATCGGGAAGAATCAGGACAGGACTATGGTGAACCGCTCACCAACAGAAATTCCAACAGGAGCAGGATAATGATCGGCATCTGGGCACTCGGCGCCTACCTGGCCGTCATCCTGCTCTGGACCACCCTCATCAAGCGCAGCGTCGGCGAAGCCATGATCATCGGCTTTCTGGTGGTGCTTCCGTTCACGGGTGCTGCCGCCTTGCAGATCGGCTGGGCGTCACTCTACTCGGCTGCGACCGACGAGATCGTCTATGCCACCATGGCCTTCGTTTTCATGGGCTACCTGCTGGACAAGACCGGGGTTCTGGACCGGCTCATCGATCTTCTGAATTCCTTGATCGGCGGAGTCAAAGGCGGCCCGGCATGGGTCTCCACGGTGGCCTCCGCCGGCCTTGGAGGAGTGGTCCACAATCAGGCAGCCATCGCGGCCACCGTTGGTTCGGTGACCATCCCCTGGATGGAAAAGTCAAAGCTGGACAAGCCCTCCGCCGCAACGTTGGTGGCTGGCAATGCAGGAATGGGCATCACGTTTCCGTTCAGCGCCTCGATGTTCGTCCTGGTGGGGTCAGCAACTGTAGGACCTCTGTTGAACATCAATGATCTTGTGCTGCCCTTATTGTTCGGAGGCCTATGGTGCTTCCTGCACCGGCTGATTATCACATGGCTACTAATCCGCAAGAGCGGGATGGCTCCGCTGGACTCCGCACACAGGCTGACGGTCAGGACCGCGTTCGGCCAAGGATGGGCTACCTTGCTGCTGTTCGTTGTGGTAGCCATACCGTTGATCATTACCTCCGGTGCCATCGCCACCGCGTTGTCTCAATGGAGTGGTGACGACATCACAAAATCGGTCAGCGTCATCGTCTGGATTCCAGTAGTTCTCATCATCACCGGAGCCCTCCTCGGCTGGAAGCGCCTACCGCGTGGTGGCCGCGGCTGGTGGCAGCTCCTGGAGAACTCCGCACCAAGGTTCGGCGTTGTCGGAATCACGGTGGTATTCGCCTTTGCCGGGGCCAATGCCCTCGCAGCAACGGGCCTCCCCAAGCAGATGACCAGCCTGCTGAACCAGATGAACCTGCCGGTGTGGCTGCTCGCGATTCTTATTGGCCTGATCGTGATCGCGGTTGCCGCGCCGCTGTCAGCAACGGCCACTATGGCCGCCGTCGGGACTGTGGGTGTTGCCACGCTGGTAGCCGCCGGCGTTCCAGCCACGACTGCCGCTGTTGCCGTCCTTGTGTTCTCGTCGTGTGAAGCTGCAGTCCCGCCGGGAGGTGCCCCGCTGTACGTTGCCTGCGGCATCGCTGACGTCAATCCGATCAAGACGTTCGGCCGATTGCTCACGCACTACGCACTCCCGTTGTTAGGCATCGGCGTCCTGATCATCCTCGGCATCCTGCCGATCTAAGGAGGCGTACCCATGAAGAAGGTCATCCAGGCCATTTTTGTCCTCTCACTGGCAGCGCTGCTTCTGGGCGGAGTCGTGTTCGTGACAGCCCAGGGCGTTGCCCTTGTTGCAGGGCAAGGTGAATGGCTGGCGTTAGTCAACGATTTCTTGAAGGACCCGATGTGCGTCGCGGCTTCCGTCTGTGCGATCGCAGGCTTCCTCCTCAGTTACAAACCCCATCAGAAGCAAGACCAGCCGCAGGAGGCACGAACACGGTGACCATCTCCAAAGCGGGAACCTACCCGACATTCGCCGATCTCCTCCAGCGGGAGGGAACACTGGCGGGCACCTCGTGGGGACTGTTTCCCGACGCAACCCGCGGTACGCCGTCGTTCATCACTCCTCAAAGCCTCCTGGCAGCGCGTGCCTGCATCCAGGCCGGAATTGCCTTCGGCCTTGACTATCCCGCAGATGCTTTCGACCCAGGGATGTCCCTCAAGCGCAAAGCGCCGCACCACACGATCTACTCATCACATCCAGCGCACCGGGACGACTACTTGGATGGCTACTACCTTCAAGGTTCCACCCAGATCGACGGTCTGAGACACCGGAGGGCAGACGACGTCGGCTTCTACAACGGCACCCCGGATGACCATGTGAAGGCAGGTTTCCCGACCCTTGGAGTACAGGAATGGGCCGAAGAACCGATCGTTGGCCGAGGTGTCCTTGTTGACCTCGACGGACATCGAAGAACCCAAGGCTCGCCGATAGACCATGAGAACGGGGAACCCCTGCCCTTGGAACTGATCGAATCAGCGTTGGACGCGCAGAAGGTCAGCCTCCGACGAGGCGACATCCTGATGCTCCACACTGGCTGGTGCGAATGGTTCCTGGGTTTGGACGTTGAAGAAAAGCACCGGATGCGCGAAAGCCGCCGCGCCACAGGCGTGGCTCAGTCCCAACAGTTTGTGGCATGGGCCTGGGACAACCAGCTTGCGGTTGTGGCGGCTGACAACTTTGCGTTCGAGTGCCTGCCGGCCGTCCCCGGCAGCCCCTTCAAGCACACCGCCCCGAACGATCACGGCATGATGCACCAGCAACTGCTTGCAAAACTCGGCATGCCCCTGGGTGAATTGTGGAAGCTGGGCCCACTCTGCCGGCACATGCGCACAGCAGGGTCCTGGGAGGCTTTGGTGAGCATCAAACCGCTCAATATCGTCGGCGCAACGGGATCACCTGCCAACGCCACGGCGCTGGTCTAACAAGGGACCTGCCAGCTCGCCGCGCGCATCTTTTCCTAGCTCGCCGCGCGCATCTTTTTAAGGTGGAGCCCCCGGCAGGGAATCGCTGCGGACACCAGATCCCGGCTGTGCTCGTGCTGGGGCTCGGCGAAGAATTTGTGGGTGTCGGTAAGTTCCACCAGGCGGCCCTGGAAGAGCACGGCCACGCGTTGGCACATGTGCCGGACGACGTCCATGTCGTGGGTGATGATCATCAATGACAATCCGCGGTCCCTGTGCAGGCGTTGCAGCAGGTCAAGAATGGTTCGCTGGGTTAGTGCGTCCAGCGCCGAGGTGGCTTCGTCGCAGATGAGAATCTCGGGTTCCAACAGGAGCGCCCGGGCAATCGTGACACGCTGCAGTTGCCCACCGGAGCATTGTCCAGGGCGCCTGTCCAGTAGGCACGGTTCCAGTTCCACTTCCTTCATGGCGTCGAGAAGGCGCTGTGACCGCTCGGCGGACGAGAGCCCCATGTCGCGGCGGAGGGGAGCCTCAAGGCTGGCGCGGAGCGTCATTCGCGGGTCGAAGGAATCGTGGGGTTCCTGGAAAACCAGCTGCACGGCGGTTGGCGGACTGGCCTCGCCTGCCGCCAGGGTACGGGTGATGCTGCCGCCGCTGATCCCTTCCAGCCCGACGATTGCCCTTGCGAGGGTGCTTTTCCCGGACCCGGATTGGCCGAGCACACCAAGGATCTCGCCCCGTTTGAGGTCGAGCGAAACGGAGTTCAAAGCTGGGCGGTCAACGTTGCCGCGGCCGAAGCGCTTCCGGGCCCCGAAGCGTTTGACGACGTTCGTCAGGGTCAGCAGGCTACGGCCCTCCGGGGTGACGTCCGTGATGCTGGTGGGCAACAGGTTTGATGCGTCCAGGAGCTTCCGTGTGTAGGCAGTTTTGGGGCTGCCTAGAACTGCTTCCGTAGTGCCGGACTCCACGATTTTCCCGGCGTCCATCACCAGGACCCGGTCCGCAAAGGCTGCCACGGAAGCCAGGTTGTGCGTGATGTAGAGAATGCCGAGCCCACGCTGCCTGCGCTCACGGTCCAGCAATTCCAGGATCTGGCTTTCCAGCACTTTGTCCAGGGCGGAGGTGGGCTCGTCTGCCAGCAGGATTTCGGGTTGGCCGGCCAACGCCATCGCGGTCATTGCCCGTTGTGCCATCCCACCGGACAGCTGGTGCGGGTAGGCCCGCGCGCCCCATTCCGGATCTTCGAAGCCCACTTCGGCGAGCAGCTCAAGTACCTTCCGGTCCGCCGGTTTGCCACCCAGGCCACCGTGCAGCTTCAGGGGTTCCTTGAGGTGCTTGCGGATGGTCTTGTTCGGGTTGAACATCCTCTTGGGCTGCTGGAACAGCATGCCCAGCCGGCCCCCGCGGATACGGTTTAGCTCTGCTTCAGGCGCCTGCGTTGCATCCAGCGGGCCCAGCCGGATGGAGCCCGATTCAATCCGCAGCGGCTCCGGCAGCAACTGCAGGACGGACTTGGCGGTCATCGTCTTTCCCGAGCCCGAGCCTCCCACCAGGGCAACAAACTCGCCCGGCCGGACCGTCAGGCTGACGCCGGACAGGATTGGTGGCCCTGGCAGGACATGAGGTTGTGCGGCCGCGCTGCGGACGGTCAGGTCCTCGATGATGAGATCAGGCATGCTGGCCCTCCACCACAAGGACATCCACGGGATCCGCTGCCCGGCGGGAGGCCCGTTGGCCGATCAGGGTGACGCAGAGAGCCACCAGGAAGATGGCAAGTCCGGGGGCGATGATCCCCCACGGAGCCCGTTCAGCGTACGGTTGGGCCGCTGCCACCATGGAGCCCCAGTCGGATTGCGGCGGTTGGACGCCCAGCCCAAGGTAGGACAACGCTCCGACGCTGATCAGGAGCTGCCCGAACCGCAGCGTCGCCTGTCCCAGCATCGGCGCTGCCAGGTGCGGAAGGATGTGGCGGAAAATAATGAACGACGGCGAACAGCCCACCACGCGCGCCGCCTCAACGAATCCGCGTGCAGAGACGTCATAGGCAAGCGTTCGCGCAAGCCGGGCGAACGGCGTCCACCCCGTGACCGTGAGCGCCACGAGCAACGATGAGAATCCGGTACCCATCGCAGCCACGATAAACAGTGCCACCACCATCTCCGGCAAGGCGAGCAGGACATCATTCGTGCGCGTAAAGAACTCGTCCAGCCAGCCTTTGCGGCGCGCACTCAGCACGCCGATCACCAGGCCGACGAGTCCAGTCAGCACCGTGGCCAGTGCCGCCACCACCAAGGAGAAGCGGCCGCCGTCGAGCAATCTGCTGAGGGTGTCCCGCCCAAGGTGGTCCGTTCCCAGCCAGTGAGTGGCGCCAGGCGATGCAAGGCGCGCGGCAAGGTCCTGGTCGTCCGGCGGGAACGGCGTCAGCCATGGCGCGGCCGCTACAGCGGCTACCACCAGGGCGAGAACGACGACGGCGGCCTTGTCTACCGCTGAGAGGTTACGCAAGGGCGCCACTCACCTTAGGGCTGAGGATCCGATGGAGGAAGTCCGCGAGGGTGGTGATTGCTACGGCCAATGCAACGACCACGACAACACCGCCCTGCGCCAGGGGAATGTCGCTGTTCACCACGGCGTCGTACAGGAGCCGTCCCATGCCCGGAATCGCGAAAATGACCTCCACAATGACCGAACCTCCCAGGAGACCGGCAAACCATACGGCGAAAAGAGTGGACAACGGGACCAACCCGTTGGGAATGACGTGCCGCATGACGGTCTGGGCGTGACTGAGACCGCGGGCCCTGGCGGCTTGTATGTGCTCTGCTTCCAAAGCATCGATCATGCCGGAGCGCACCGCTGAGGTGAAGAAGCTGATGGGTCGCAGGGCGAGTGTTACCGCCGGCAGCACTATGGAGGATGTGGTGTTCCAGCCAGCTGACGGCAGCAAGGACAGTTTGAGGGCGAATACGAGGACCAGGAGCGGTGCCAGCCAGTATTCGGGCATGGCGATGAAGGACTGGGTAATGGTGGTGATCAGTTTGTCGGCTTTGCCACCTTGCTTCAGTCCTGCGACGATCCCCAACGGCAGCGAAACCGCGACCGCTATGCCCAGCGCCACGATCACCAGGCTGAGGGTGATGCCGAGAGCGGGCATTACCTGGTCAACAACGGGCGTCCGGCTGATGTGCGATAGCCCCATGTCGCCGCTGAAGAAATCTCCGAGCCAGCGGAAGTACTGGACAGGGAGTGGATCGTGGAGGCCCAGGCTTTGGCCGAGGGCCTGGACGGTGGAATCCTCCACAACATCCCCGGCCACCCGTGAGCGGATGATCTTGCGGACAGGATCGCCCGGGGTGACGTAGGGGATGAGGAAAACAGCGAAAGACGACAGCAGGACGGCGGCCACGAGGGTCGCCGTCCGCTTCGCAAGGAACATGATCATGCGGGGTTTGGTTCGTTGGGCCCGGCTCGCTGCTAGGAGCCGGACTTTGCGGTCTGGGCTGTCAGGACGTAACGGGACAGCGGGTCCTGAACGTAGGAGAGGACGTTGCTGCGGATGGCGTCAGTTGCTTGTTCGTTGACCAGCCAGAGGTTCACGGCCTGGTCATCCAGGATCTGGCCGGCCTTGGCATACAGCTTGTAGCGTTCCTCGGTGTTGGACGTCCGGGCCGCTTCGGCAATGGTGGAGTCGTACTCCTCGTTGCAGAAGTGGCTGAGGTTGTAGCTGCCCTTGCACGTGTAATCCGCGGTGAGGAAGCCGATCGGATCTGCGATATCTATCAGCCTGTTCCGTTGGCTGAGGATCATGTCATAGTTGCCAGCCAGAACATCAGGCTCAGCAGAGGCGTATTCCTTGGCCTGGATAGTGACTGGGACACCAATGCTCTTCAGGTTGTCCTGAATCACGGTGGCGACGTCGGCGAATTCCGACCGTTCGACGATGGCAATGATCTCCAAGGGCCTGTCCGCGGTGTATCCAGCATCAGCGAGGAGCTTCTTTGCTTCCTCAATGTTCTGCTTCGGCGCGCTTGCTTTGCCTGTTGCCCACGGTTCGGAGGGTGCGAATGGTCCCGCTGCCGGGAGGGCTGCGCCCTCGTAGACGCTGGCCGCCAGGGCATCAAGATCCAGCGCAGACCGCAGGGCCTTGCGGAAGTCGACGTTGTTGAAGGGGGCACGTCCGTTGTTCATGTAGAGCGTCGCCGTGCGGGGCGAGTTGGCTTTGAGAACAGAAACCTCGGGCGCGTTCTTAAGCGTGGAGAGGCCCGAGGCAGGGATGGAAAGGGAGATGTCAGCTTCCCCGGTTTGGACCTGGGCTGCGCGGGTTGCGCCGTTGGTGATGAAGCGGACTTCGGCTCCAGCGAGTTGCACCTCGCCGCCCCAGTAGTTCTTGTTGCGGTCCAGCGTCAGGGACTGCTTGGCCTTCTCGGACACGGGAACGAACGGCCCGGTGCAGTGACCGAAGGGGTCCACGGTGGCGCCCTGGTAAGCAGCTGGCGACAGGATGCCGGTGTTGACGCTGGCAAGCCGGTACGGCACCAGCGGGCTCTCCGCAGGAGTTGTCACACGAACTGTTTTGGCATCCATGGCCTGGACACCGCTGACAATGCCCGGGTTGAATGCCCGGGCAGGGACCTTGGCCTTGAGAACGGCGTTAAGGGCCGCAGCCACCGACTCGGCGGTGAGGTCGGTTCCGTCCTGGAACTTAACACCCTGGCGAAGGGTGAAGTCCCACTCAAGGGGTGAGACCTGCTTCCATTCGGTTGCAAGGAACGGAACCACCTTGCCCTCGGCGGAGTCGTACTTGGTCAGCGTCTCCAGGCACCCGGACAGCGACAGGATGTACGCGGAGTCGGATTCCAGCGCCCAGTTGGCAACGGGTGCACGGAAGTTGTCCACCACAATGCGCTGGTTGGTATCCGCGACCTTCCCGGCGGTACCCGTCTGGGCCCCGCTCAGGCCACAACCCGTTAGGGCAAGGAGGGCCGCAAGACCAAGGGCTGCGAATGGGCTGAGTTTGCGCAATGGAACCGCCTGATAAGTGTGCCCGGGGAAGCACAGAGGAAATTGAAGACTATTTAGGTTAGCCTTACCTCTTTATTTCCGCGAAATGGCGTTCTTGGCGTCCGTAATAATTTGCCCTTCAGCAGGGTGCCTCAGAACGTTGTGGCGTCGATGACGAAGCGGTAGCGGACATCGCTGGCGAGTACGCGTTCAAAAGCTTCGTTGATCTGGTTTGCGTGTATGACTTCCACGTCTGCTCCGAGGCCGTGGGCGGCGCAGAAGTCCAGCATTTCCTGTGTTTGGCGGATTCCGCCCATCCTTGAGCCGCTGAGGTTGCGTCGGAATTCCACCAGCGACCACGCGCGCTGGCTTAGGGGTTTCGAGGGAAGCCCCACGAGGACCATGGTGCCGTCCAAGGCAAGCAAGGACAGATACGCATCCACGTCGATGTCCGCGGAGACGGTGTTGATGATCAGGTCCAGCTGGCCCTTCAGGTATTCGAAGGTGGCGGGTTCAGATGTTGCGTAGTAGCTGTTGGCGCCGAGCCTGACGGCGTCCTCCTGCTTCTTCAGCGATTGGCTGAGTACCGTGACTTCGGCTCCCAAGGCCGCGGCGATCTTCACGCCCATATGGCCCAGACCGCCCATACCTATGATGGCCACGCGCTTGCCTGGCCCGGCTTTCCAGTTACGCAGCGGCGCGTACATGGTGATTCCCGCACACAACAGCGGGGCCGCTTCCTGGAGGGGCAGGCCATCGGGAATCCGGAGGACGTAGTTCTCATCCACGACGATTCCTGTGCTGTAGCCGCCCGCGGTGGGCTGCCCGTCACGGCCGAAAGAGTTGTACGTGCTCGTGGCCCCTTGCAGGCAGTACTGCTCCTCCCCTGCCCGGCAATTGACGCATTCCCTGCAGGAATCAACGAAACAGCCCACCCCCACCCGGTCCCCTACGGCATGGCGGGTGACTTTTGGACCGACGGCTTCCACCACTCCGACGATCTCGTGGCCCACCACCAGGGGGTAGTTGCTGGCCCAGTCTCCGCGCGCGGCGTGGATATCGGAGTGGCAGATTCCTGTGTACTTGATGGAAATCCGCACATCGAAATCGCCCGGATCGCGCCGCTGCACAGTGCCAGGGGTGAGTGCCGAGGCAGCAGAAGAGGCCACATAGGCCTTCACGGTAGTAGGCATGTCATCCTTCTTTCGGCAGTTGGCCCCGGAACGCGGCTGTTAGTTGGAGGGGAAGTTGTAGGAGGCGCCCGAGGCGTGGGTGGGTTCGGGCCAGCGGGAGGTGATGACTTTGCCGCGGGTGTAGAAGGAGACGCCTTCGGGGCCGTAGATGTGCTTGTCACCGAAGAGGGAGTTCTTCCAGCCGCCGAAGGAGTGGTAGGCCACCGGGACGGGCAGGGGCACGTTGATACCCACCATCCCGACCGTGACCGAGCGCTGGAACTTGCGGGCGTTCGCACCGGAGGAGGTGAAGATCGCGGTGCCGTTGCCGTACGGGTTGGCGTTGATCAGCGCGATGCCTTCCTCAAGGTCCGCGACGCGGACCACCACCAGGACGGGTCCGAAGATTTCCTCGGTGTAGGCGCTCATTTCGGTCTTGACGTGGTCGATCACGGTAGGACCGACCCAGAACCCTTCTTCGTGGCCCGGGACCACCAGGTCACGGCCGTCCACCACCATCGCCGCACCGGCGGTTTCGGCCTCGGTGACAATCCTGACGATGCGTTCCTTCGAGGCAGGGGTGATGACCGGACCCATCTCCGCGCCGGGTTCGGTACCGTTGCCGACCTTCACCGCCAACGCACGTTCCTGAACCTTCTTCACCAGCAACTCCGCAGCATCCCCCACAGCCACGGCAACCGAGATCGCCATACACCGCTCCCCCGCGGAACCAAACGCGGCAGCCGCGAGGTGGTCCGCGGCGTTGTCCAGATCGGCGTCGGGCATCACGATCGCGTGGTTCTTCGCCCCGCCCAGGGCCTGCACACGCTTGCCGTGCTTCGTGGCGGTCTCATGCACGTACTGCGCGATCGGGGTGGAACCCACGAAACTAATGCCGTCCACGTCCGGGTGGGTCAGCAGCCCGTCAACTGTTTCCTTCCCGCCGTGCAGGACCTGGAACACCCCATCAGGCAACCCCGCCTGCTTCCACAGCCTGGCCAGCAGCATCGGCGCGGACGGGTCACGCTCGGAGGGTTTGAGGATGAACGCGTTGCCGGTGGCGATGGCCATCGGGGCCATCCACAACGGCACCATCACCGGGAAGTTGAACGGCGTGATACCGGCAACGACCCCCAGGGGCTCGCGGAAGGAGAAGACATCGATTCCGGTGGAGACCTGGTCCGAGTAGTCACCCTTGAGCAGCTGCGGGATGCCACAGGCGAACTCGATCACTTCCAGGCCGCGGCCGATCTCACCCTTCGCGTCGGAGATCACCTTGCCATGCTCGGCCGTGATCAACTCAGCAAGCTCATCCACGTGCGCGGCGACGAGTTCACGGAACTTGAACAACACGCCCGTGCGCTTCGCCAGGGAAATATCACCCCAGGACTCCGCGGCTTTCTTCGCAGCAGCCACCGCAGTGTTCAGGTCAGCCTCGTTCGCCAGGCGCAACTCCGCCGTGACCTGCCCGGTCGCCGGGTTGAACACCGGCCTGGTCTGTTCCCCCTCACCCCTGGACTCGGCGCCGTCGATGAAATGGTTGATTTGGGTGAGCGTCGTCGTTGAGGTGCTCATGGCAAAGTTCCTTAGGAAAATAAAGCTGGGTGGCGGGAAACAGGATCAGGACACTGGGACGAAACCAAGGTTTTTGTCCACGATGTTCAGCAGGGGTTGGCCTTGGCTGAACCGTCGCAGGTTGTCCACGAACAATTGCCCAAGATCGTCGAGGTAGTCCTCGGTGTCGCCGCTCATGTGGGGTGTGATGATGACGTTGTCCATGCTCCACAAAGGATGTCCGGCGGGAAGCGGCTCGGGATGGACTACGTCCAGTGCTGCACCGGCAATGGATCCGGAGGCCAGGGCTTCCACCAGCGCGTCGGTCCGAACCAGTTCCCCCCGGCCCACGTTGATGAGGTGCGCGGTGGATTTCATGGCGGAAAGGACGTCAGCGCCCACGAGTCCCTTGGTGTCCCCGGTCAGTGGCGCTGCCAGGACGAGGTAGTCGACGTCGCCGACGATTCCGGCCAGGTCCCGGGATGAATGGATGTGCTCGAATAGTTCATCTCCCGGACGGCTGCTTCGCCCGGCGCCGCTGACCTGCAGGCCTACTGCACGGAAAAGGGACGCAATTTCCCGCCCGATGGAACCGGTGCCCACCACCAGGGCGCGTTGACCCTGGATCTTACGGGTGACCCTGTGCTGCCAGCGCTGCTGCTGCTGAAGCTTGAACGAGCCCTGCGAGTCTTTGGCAACGTCCAGGACGAAACCCAGCGCGAATTCGGCAATTGCACGGCTCAGGACTCCACGGGAATTCGTGTAGACCACGTCGCTCTGGATGAGCTCGTCGAACAGGAGTTGGCTAACGCCCGCTGCCGTTACATGGACCCACTTCAGCGATGACGCTGCGTCCCAGTTCTCCCGCAAGGCAGGGGAAAAGGAATGCCACTGGTACAGGACATCCGCACCGTCCATCGCTTCAGCCAGTCCCTCTGCCTTGGTCAGCCGGACCTCGGCCAGGGCTTCGATCTCCTCCAACCGGGGCGGCAAAGCCTCCCGATACAGTGCCGCGACAACAGGCCTCTTGCCTCCAGGGGTAATCGTCATGACGACGCCGGTGCTCCCGCGGGCTTGGTCGCCGCACTGGTCTCGATCGAGCCAGCCACCTCAATCACATCGATAGCGGCCAAAACAGCGGCGGTGAATTCCGACGTCGACGACGGGCCTCCCACGTCGCGGGTCCCGAGGCCCTCGCGCAACACTGCCTCGAATGCCTGCTGCAGGTGCTCAGCAGCTTCCGGGTGGCCCAGATGCTGCAGCATCATCGCGCCGGACCACATCTGGCCCACCGGGTTTGCCAGTCCCTTCCCTGCGATGTCCGGAGCAGATCCGTGCACCGGCTCAAAGAGGGATGGGAAATCACCGTCGGGATTCAGGTTCGCGCTGGGAGCCACACCGATGGAACCGGTGACGGAGCTGCCCAGGTCCGAGAGGATGTCGCCCAGCAGGTTGGAGGCGACAATGACGTCCAGGGTCCAGGGTTTGAGGACCAGGTGCGCAGCCAAGGCGTCCACCAGTTCGCTGGTGAGCGTTACGTCAGGGTAGAGGCGGGTGGTTTCTTCCACTACCTCGTCCCAGAACGGCATGGTGTGGATGATGCCGTTGCTCTTGGTGGCCGAGGTCAGGTGGCCCCTGCGGGAGGACGCGAGCGAGGCGGCGTAGTGCGCCGCCCGGGACACTCCCAGGCGGGTGAAGATGGTTTCCTGGACAGCGGTTTCGTGGGGCAGCCCGCGGTACATGCGCCCACCCACCTCCGAGTATTCCCCCTCGTTGTTTTCACGCACGATGAGGATATCGATCGGTTCCTTGTTCGCCAGGGGCGACTTCACGCCGTCGAGCGTTTTTACCGGCCGCAGGTTGATGTACTGCTGGAATTCGCGGCGGATGGGAATCAGCAACCCCCACAGCGATTCAGCATCGGAGACCTCCGGGGAGCCCACGGCACCCAGGAAAATGGCGTCATGCTGAGCGAGCTGGTCCAGGCCGTCCACCGGCATCATGCGGCCGTGCTGGGCGTAGTAGTCAGATCCCCAGTCGAAGTGCGTGAACTTCAGGTTGATGGAGTGGATCTCAGCGATTCGCTCAAGGGTTTCGATGGCCGCAGGGACCACTTCCTTGCCGATACCGTCGCCCGCGATGACCGCGATTTTGTGGGTAGTCATGATGCGTTCCGTTCTGAGGTGCCCGTCAGCTGCTGCCAGCGGGTGGCGGGCTCCGCCAGTTTGATAATGGTGCTCTTGGGCTCTGTCATTTCGCGGACTGCGTGCTTGACGCCTTCACGGCCAACCCCGGACTTCTTGAACCCGCCAAAGGGCATGGAATCGATCCGGACGTCGCTTGTCTCGTTGATAACCACCGCCCCGACATGCAGCTTGTCGGCAATTGCCAGTGCCAGGTCAATGGATTCTGTGAAGACACCAGCCTGAAGCCCGTATTCGGAGGCATTGGCCGCATGGATGGCGTCGGAGATCTGGATGAAGGGCATGATGCTGACCACGGGGCCAAACACTTCCTCAATGATGACGCGGGCGTCTGCCGGCACATCGGTGAGAACGGTCGGCTGGTAGAAGGCGCCGTGGCGCTGACCGCCCACACGGACAGTGGCGCCGGCCGCTTTGGCCTCCTCCACCCATGCCTCAATCCGCCGGGCCTCCGCTTCGCTGATGAGCGGGCCGATATCGGTACTGCGGTCCATCTTCGCGCCGACGCGGAGTGCGCTGGTCCCCGTAAGTACCTTTTCAAGGACTTCGTCGAACAGCGAAATGTGGACGTAAACGCGCTGGACCGACAGGCAGTTCTGGCCGGCCACACCGAATGCCCCGGCGACGATCGCCTCAGCAGCAGCTGCCGGTTCAGCGTCCGCGCAGACGATCGTTGCGTTGTTGCCGCCCAGTTCCGAAAGGATCTTCTTTGCTCCCGCGGCGGCAGCAATGCGGTCGGCCGTGGCCGGCCCGCCGGTGAAAGAGATGAGGTCCACCTGAGGGTCGGTCACGATCGCTTCGGACACCCCGGGTCCCGACACGATCGCGGCGACGCGACCTGTCGGAACACCGGCCTCAAGCAACAGCTGAACGAAAGCCAGCCCGGTCAGCGGCGTGCGGCCTGAGGGTTTAAGTACGACGCCGTTGCCTCCGATCAGCGCCGGGCCCAGCTTGTGTGCCACAAGGTTCAGCGGATCGTTGAAGGGCGTAATGGCGGCGATGATGCCAACAGGCTTGCGGCTGTACCAGCCGATCTTGTTGGCTCCCGCCATGCTGTCCTCAAAGCCGAGAGTTTCCCCCACGAGTTCGCTCGACGCTGCCGCAGAAAGCCGCAACGTCTCGATGCACCGGCGCACTTCACGCTCGGCCTCATTGATGGTCTTGCTGCTCTCGGCGGCAATGATCTCCGAAAACCGTACTGCCTGCTCAGCCAGGAGCACTGCAGCCCGTTCCAGGGCCTCGCGGCGTTCCCGGAGAGGCCATTCATCGTCCAGGAGGTGGCGGTGAATGTGGGCAACCGCCCGGCGGACATCCTGCGGGGTTGAAGAACACACAGTGCCCAACAGCACGCCGTCTTCAGGGTCCCGTACTTCCAGGATCCTGTCTGCGGTCTCCCAAAGGCCTTCGAGGAACGCGCCTCCGGGAAGCGCCGCAACGCTTGTCCGCCTGTAAGCCGTTTCCTCAGCTGTTTTTAGGCGCGCTCCAGCGACGGTTGTTGATGAACTCATGGGAACCTTTACCTTGCCTGGCTAGCGGAATGTCTACTTGATACGGTCGATGATCTTCGCGGCTCCGCCAATGAACGGCAGGAACCATGGCGGGCCGAAGTGGCCGGGAACCGGCGGGTTCTTCAGGTCTTCCCACACATTTGCCGACTTGTCGCCGGCCATGTAGTGGGCCATCCGCTTACCCATGTGGGCCGCCATTTGAACGCCATGGCCGCTGTAGCAGAGGGAGTAGAACAGGCCGTCATGCTGGCCGGCATGGACCATCTGGTCCATGGATAGATCCACCAGACCGCCCCAGATGTAGTCCACCTTGGCGTTGGAGAGGTACGGGAAGAGCTCAGTCATGGCCTTGTGCAGGATTTCGGCGCTCTTGACGTCCGAATCCGGGCTGGACAAAGCGAACCGGGCCCGGCCACCGAACAGCAGCCTGTTGTCCGGCGTGATCCGGAAGTAGTACGTCAGCATCTTGCTGTCAGAGGCCTGGCGCCTGTTCGGCAGGATGCGGTTCACCACCTCTTCGGACAGAGGCTCCGTGCAGATGATGAAACTGCCAACCGGGATCACGCGGCGCTGCAGCCACGGAGTGATGTTGCCGGTGTAGCCGCTGGTGGCCACCAGGACCTGCTTGGCCCGGGTAATCCCACGGGTGGTGTGGACATCATGCACTGTGCCCGAGACCTTGTTCAGCTCGGTGACCGATGCGTTCTCGCAAATGACTGCGCCGTTGTCGATTGCCACCTTTGCCAGGCCGTGCACGAACTTCCCTACGTGAAGACCGGCACCCAGCGGATCCATCATGGCACCTTGGTAGAAGTCCGTGCCGATTTCGCTGTGGATCTCTGACTTGGGGATGACCTTTACGTGGTGATCGACCAGGTTTGCCAGCAGCTCCTGGGACTTCAGGAAGCCATCGTAGTGGGACTTGTGGAACGCCAGGGAGAGCTTGCCGAAACGCTTGAAATCGCAGTCGATGCCGTTGTCGTGCACCAGCTTCTCGATGGTTTCGATGGCATCGTTGTATTCGCGGAACATCTCAACTGCACGGGGAGCTCCGTAGCGCTTGACTGCCGTGCTGAAGCCAATGGCCAAACCGGTCGTAGCCATTCCCCCGTTACGGCCCGAAGCGCCCCAGCCAACAGTGTGGCGTTCGAAAACGGCCACACTGGCGCCCTGCTTGGCGAATTCAAGGGCTGCTGACAGCCCGGTAAAGCCGGCACCGATAATCGCAACATCAACGTTCTCCGGGACCGGAGTGCGGCGGTAATCGCCGGAAGGCTCTGCAGTATCGAGCCAGTAGGGAACAAGTTTCACGGTATGACCTTTCGCTTCGAAGCCGGTTTAGAGACCGAGGTGCTTGTTGATCTCGTCCAGGGACTTAACCGTGGTGAGGTCGTAGCCCCCGCCAATGGGGTCGTAGCCACGGTCCAGCATCCAGAGGTTACGGAAGCCCATGTCATGCATCGGATGCATGTCGTACCGGGTGTGCGAGGAGACGTGCAGGAAGTCCTCCGGCTTGGCGTTCAGGGTATCGAGCATGTACTCGAAAGCCTGGTAGCGCGGCTTGTAGGCCTGTGCCTGCTCGGCAGTCAGGACCGCGTGGAACTCTGCACCCAGCTTCGGGATGCTGATATCCAGGAAACTGTCGTCCGCGTTGGACAACGCCACCAACTGGTAGTTGTCGCCCATGAGCTTCAGCGGGGCCGGCACGTCCTCGTGGGCAACCCAACCGCGGACGGCGTCAGCGAACGCTGCGCCGGCACCTTCGGTGGGCCCAATGCCCCAGCGCTTGCACACCCGGTCAAAGGAATCCTGCAGGATCGCCTCATACGGCTTGTAGTCCCCCAGGACCTCGTCGAAGCGGTAGCCACGGAACTGCTTCTTGAAGGTAGGCCACTGCTCTTCGGAGATGCGTCCATCGAGCAGCCGCCGGGTGGTGGGATCGATGTCGAAGTTGATCAGCGTGCCGTATACATCGAAGGAGATGTACTTCGGCCGGAAGTTGGTCTCTGCCATGGGGTTTCCGTTCTTTTCGGGAGATGGAAGGGGGCTTGCCCCGTGTGTTTGGAGGTATCGAAAGTGGCGAGCTGAACCGCGAAATCGTGCCTGGCGGGCTGGAAGGTTCGTGCCCGATGATTCGACTCTAGGCCGCCAAATTGTAAATTGTCAACAGTTTCTAGTGCGGTAATTAGAACCATTCTCATAGAGAGGAAGCTTGAAAAAACTTCCTGTCAATTGTTGACAATCTACTGTTGAGGGGGTTGCATTGCATTAGATGACGGAGAGATCCGGATCACATTGCAACCTAGAACTTCTCCCTCCCCAGTGACCGACTCCCTCGAAGGGAAGCACCATGAAGATTCGTAACAAGGCCCAGACTGCAGCCGCAGGACTTGCCGTACTACTCGCCCTGAGCGCCTGTGGTGGAACAGCCAACAGCAGCGATTCCCCGGACGCGAGCAAGACCACGAACACTACAGACATCTCCGAGGGCGTCCAGCCTGACGAAAAGGCCGTAAGCCTCCTGCCGGCGTCCTATAAGGACAAGGGCGAACTGACGGTCGCCATGGACCTGCACTACCCGCCGACGACGTTCCTCGCCGAAGACAACTCGACGCCGATCGGCCTGAACCCGGACATTGCCCGCCTGGTAGCAAAGAAGCTCGGCCTGAAGCTGAAGTTCCAGGACACCAAGTTCGACACGATCGTCCCCGGCCTGGACGGCGGGCGCTACGACTTCACCGCCACCACCATGTCCAAGACCGCTGAGCGGTTGAAGGTCCTGGACATGATCGACTACTTCAAAGCCGGCAACTCAGTGGCCGTGGCCGCGGGTAACCCGCTGAATCTCAGCAACGAGACACTGTGCGGTAAGAACATTGCCGTTACCCAGGGCTCGACGGGCCAGCTCAAGCGACTCCCGGCCCTCTCGGAGCAGACCTGCACTTCCAAGGGACAGCCCGCGATCAATGCCGTGACCCTGCCCAACGTCCAGGAGGCCCTGACGCAGCTGGCATCCAAGCGGATCGACGGCATCCTCTACGACACAACCTCCCTCGCCTGGGCCGAGAAGCAGCAGCCCAAATCATTCACCATCCTGACCCCCCAGATCAACGTCGGATCCAGCGACCTCACCGCAATCGGTGTCAAAAAGGGATCTGCCCTGACCCCCGCACTCCAGGCCGCCATCCAGTCGGTCCTGAACAGCCCGGAATACAAGAAGTCCCTCTCCACCTGGGGCCTCGATGCCGGAGCCATCACGGATGCGAAACTCAACTAGGAGAGGTGCTCCCATGGTGCAAACCATCAGTAACGGAAGCAAACCGACAATGAACGGAATTGATCCGGCACTCAAGCCCCGCCTTCGCCGCAGAAGCACTTTTGAATACGTCGCCTGGGTGGTTTCCATCCTGTTTGGCGCGGGCATCCTCTTCTCGGTCTCCACCAACCCCAACTTCAAGTGGGACGTGGTGGCCAAGTACTTCACCCACGAATCGATCCTCCGCGGGCTGATGCTCACCATCTTCCTTACGCTCGCAAGCATGGCCCTGGGTACCCTCCTGGGCCTGGTCATTGCGATCATGAGGTCCTCGAGCGTCAAGCCGATCGCGGCCACGGCAGGGGCGTTCATCACCCTGTTCCGCGGTACCCCGGTCCTGGTCCAGCTGATCTTCTGGTTCAACATCTCCGCCCTGTACCCGAACCTCACCATCGGGATCCCGTTTACCGACATCGGCACCGCAATCGACACGAATGCACTCATGGGTCCGATCACCGCAGCCTTGGTCGGTTTGACGTTGAATGAAGCCGCGTACATGGCAGAAATCATCCGCGGAGGGTTCTCCTCGGTGGGCAAGGGACAAATTGAAGCCGCGGACTCCCTGGGAATGAGCGCCTCTACGAAGATGCGCAAGATCATCATTCCCCAAGCCATGCCCTCCATCATTCCGGCCACCGGCAACCAGGTCATCGGAATGTTCAAGGAAACATCCCTGGTCAGCGTCCTGGGTGTTGCCGAACTTCTGCAGAGCGCCCAGCTCATCTACGCACGTACCTACGAGACCATCCCGCTGCTGATCGTGGCGAGCCTGTGGTACCTGGTGATGACACTGCTGCTGAGCTACCCGCAGTCCAAGCTCGAACAGAAGTACTCCCACACCTCCGCCCGGGTACCCCGCAAGTCCAAGAAAGTCACCCTGACCGCACCGGAAGGCATCGCACGATGAGCACCGACGGCACAATCCACGCCCGCCGAATTCGTAAGTCCTTTGGGCACAAGACCGTTCTCCACGATATCGACCTCGATATCGCCAGCGGTGAAATCTGCTGCATCATCGGACCCAGCGGCTCCGGAAAGTCCACGCTGTTGCGCTGCATCAACGGCCTGGAGACCGTGGACTCCGGAATCCTGAAAGTCAACGGCGACGATTTCGGGTACTACGAGACCGACCACGCTTACCACGCGCTGCCCCCTAAGAAGCTTGCCCAGCAACGTACACGGGTAGGCATGGTCTTCCAGCAGTTCAACCTGTTCCCGAACATGACTGCCCGCGAGAATGTCATGTCCGGTCCGGTCCTGGTCAAGGGTGCCGACAAGAAGGAATCCTCCAAGCGCGCCCAGGAACTGCTCACCAGCGTGGGCCTCGGCGCTTTCGGTGACCGCTACCCGGCCGAGCTTTCCGGCGGACAGCAGCAGCGGGTCGCCATCGCCCGGTCTTTGGCCATGGATCCGGAAATCATCCTGTTCGACGAACCCACCAGCGCCCTTGACCCCGAAAAGGTAGGGGAAGTCCTCGGCGTCATGCAGGACCTCGCCAAGAAGGGCATGACCATGGTGGTAGTCACCCACGAGATGGGCTTCGCCCGCGAAGTGGCCGATTCCCTGATCTTCATGGATGAGGGCTACGTGGTGGAACGTGGAGATGCCCGGGAGATCCTGAAGAACCCCAAGGAAGCACGCACCCAGGCCTTCCTGAAGCAGGTGCTGTAAGCGATGGATGGAAAACTCGCCGTCATCGGCCTGGGCAGCATCGGAAGCATGGCGCTCTGGCAGGCCTCACGGCTGTCCGATTCCGTGGTCGGCTTTGAAGCACACGCCCCGGGCCATGGCAGAAGTGCGGTGGGTGGCGACACCCGGCTTTTCCGGATGCTTTACAGGGGAAGGCCGGACTACTACCCCATCCTGGAACGCTCCCGGGATCTGTGGGCCGAGCTCGAAGCAGAAACGGGACAGGACATCCTCACCCGCTGCGGCGGGCTCTCCATCGGTACTGCTGATGGACCATACATTCCCAAGCTGCTGGAGACCACCCGCATCAACGGAGCGAGCCACCAGATCCTCAGCCGGCAGGAGATGGCCGAACGCTACCCGCAGCACAATCTCCGGGCTGACGATGTCGCCGTTTACGATCCCTTCGGGGGCGCGCTCCGCACGGATCGGGCAGTTACCGCGGCGGTTGCAGCGGCACAGGCCAACGGGGCCACGGTCCTCAGCAATACTCCTGTCAGCAGCATCACCGAAACCAACGACGGCGTTGTGGTCACCTCCGGCGAACAGTCCTGGACGTTCGAACGGGTGATCATCGCCTCCGGTGGGTGGTCCCGGCAGCTCATGCCCGATTATCTGAAGGCGCACACGGATACCCGCAGGATTTTCCTGAGCTGGTTCGTCGCCCGCGACGCAACCCGGTTCACCCCGGAGAAGTTCCCCATCTTCATCAGGATTTCCGGTGACCGCTCCATGTATGGGGCGCCTGCGGTGGACGGCGTCACTGTGAAAGCCACCCTCGATGGCCGCGGGGCACCAACCCCCTCCGCGGACTCAGTGCCCAGGGAGCTGACCACGGCGGAGTTTGCGGAAACCATTGAGACGGTGACGGAATTCTTCCCGGACCTGGTCCCCAGCATCGTCCGTTCGGATGCCTTCCCGGATCTGTTCACTTCGGATTCGCAACCCCTCCTGGGCTTCTTCACTGAGCAGGGCAGGATCTACTCCGCCACGGGCTTCTCTGGCGCCGGCTTCAAAATGGCTTCCGGCTACGGCCAGATTGCTGCCAGCGAAGCACTTGGCAAGGGCGGCTTCGACGGGCTGGACTTCGTCCGCCCACAGCGGTTCAAAAAGTAAGCACCACCACACGATTCGCGGGCTAACGGCCCGCGAATCGCGTATTGTTGACAATCTACAGTTACTAAGAAAGTATGAAGCCATGGCAACACTTAGCCCCATCCTGAAGCAGGCCACTCCAGTGGTCGTGGACTACGCGTCCGGTAGTTGGATCCACGCCACAGACGGCAAGAAATACCTGGATTTCACCACCGGAATCGGCGTCACCAGCACCGGCCACTGCCACCCGGACGTAGTGGCCGCAGCCCGCGAACAGGTGGGCAAAATTGTCCATGCCCAGTACACCACCGTGATGCACAAGCCCCTCCTGGAGCTCACGGAACTCCTGGGAGGCGTCCTGCCCCAGGGCCTGGACAGCGTCTTCTACGCAACCTCCGGCTCCGAAGCAGTCGAGGCGTCCATCCGTTTGGCCCGTATGGCAACCGGTCGCCCCAACATCATTTCCTTCCAAGGAGGATTCCACGGGCGCACCGTAGCGGCCGCCTCCTTAACTACCGCGGGAACCAAGTTCCGCTCCGGGTTCTCCCCCATCATGAGCGGAGTGCATGTTGCCCCATTCCCGCACTGGTACCGATACGGCTGGGACGAAGCCACCGCCGTCGAATTTGCCTTGAAGGAACTCGACCACCTTCTGATGACCATCAGCGCCCCCAGCGATACCGCCGGCTTCATCATCGAGCCAGTCCTGGGTGATGGCGGGTACATCCCAACGCCTGTCGCATTCCTCCAAGGCCTGCGTGAGCGCGCCGACAAGCACGGCATCATACTCATTCTGGACGAGGTCCAGGCCGGGGTCGGCCGCACCGGCAAGTTCTGGGGACACGACTGGGCAGGAATAAGCCCCGACGTCGTTATCACCGCCAAGGGTCTTGCCAGTGGCTTCCCCATCTCCGCAATCGCCGCCTCCGCCGATTTGATGGGCAAGGCGTGGCCTGGTTCCCAGGGTGGAACCTATGGCGGAAACGCAGTCGCGGCAGCAGCCGGCGTAGCAACTTTGGGTGTGATCCGGCGGGAGAACCTCGTGGAGAACGCCTTGCTGCGCGGTGACGAACTGCGGGCAGGACTGGACAACCTGAAAACGGAATTCGCGGGAATCGGCAATGTGCGTGGCCGCGGCTTGATGCAGGGCGTCGAATTCACCGCCGCCGACAACACCCCGGATGCGGCAACTGCCCTCGCCGTCCAACAGGCCGCCATCAAGGAAGAGCTCCTGCTCCTCACTTGCGGTCCGCATGGCAACGTCATTCGCCTCATCCCCGCCCTGAATGTCAGCAGCGATGAAATTCAGCAAGGCCTGTCCAAGTTCACGCAAGCGCTCAAGACGGCCACCTCCTAGCCCCGATCACTAGCCCCCTGATCACTGAAAGAGCGACCATGACCACCTCCTTTGATCCCACCACCATCCCAACGGACCTGTTCATTGACGGAACGTGGCAGAAGGCAGCCAGTGGTGCCACCTTCGCCGTTGAGAACCCTGCTACGAACGAAGTGATTGCCCACGTTGCCGACGGCGGTCCTGAAGACGCTGCCCTGGCCATCGAGGCAGCCGGACGTGCCCAGGCTGCCTGGGGAAAGTCCACGGCCCGCGAACGAAGCGATATTCTCCGCCGCGCCTTTGAGCTGGTCATTGCCAACACGGACCGGCTCGCAGCCATCATGACCGCGGAGATGGGCAAGCCGTTGGCAGAAGCAAGGGGCGAGGTGGCCTACGGCGCCGAAATGCTCCGCTGGTTCTCGGAAGAAGCTGTCCGTATTGGTGGTGACAGTGCTGCCTCCGTTGATGGAAATACCCGCATCCTCATCACCAAGGAACCGGTTGGCCCCTCAGTCCTGGTCACTCCGTGGAACTTCCCGCTTGCCATGGGTGCCCGCAAGATCGCTCCCGCGGTCGCTGCCGGCTGCACCATGGTGTTCAAACCTGCTGAGCTGACGCCGCTGACGTCGCTGGCCTTGGTCGCCCTCTTCAAGGAGGCCGGTCTTCCCGACGGCGTGCTGAATGTTGTGACGACGTCCACCGCCTCCACGGTGGTTCGGACCTGGACCGACAGTGGCATCGCACGCAAGATCAGCTTCACCGGTTCAACCGAAGTGGGCAAGGTCCTGCTGAAGCAGGCGGCCGACAACGTGATGCGCTCCTCCATGGAGCTAGGCGGTAACGCCCCGTTCATCGTCCTGGCCGATGCAGACATCGAAAAAGCCGTGGACGGTGCCATGAAGGCCAAGATGCGGAACATGGGCGAGGCTTGCACGGCAGCAAACCGCTTCTTCGTCCACCGTTCAGTGGTAGAGGAATTTGGCGAGAAGTTCTCCAAAAAGATGTCAGAATTGCAGGTAGGCAACGGCGCTGTGACTGGCACCGACGTCGGGCCCCTCATCGAGCAGAAGGGCCTGGAAAAGGTCGAAAGCCTCGTTGCAGATGCGGTCTCCAAGGGAGCACGTGTGCTGACCGGCGGAAGCCGTCCGGAAGGCCCCGGCTACTTCTACACCCCCACCGTCCTGGTGGACGTGCCCATGGACGCCGCACTGATGAGCACGGAAATCTTCGGCCCCGTCGCCGCGATCACCGCGTTCGACAGTGAGGACGAAGTCCTCCGCCTGGCCAACGATACCGAGTGGGGCCTGGTGGGGTACGTATTCACGGAGAGCATGGACAAGGCACTGCGGTTCTCTGGGGAACTGGAAGTGGGAATGGTCGGACTGAACACCGGCCTGGTTTCCAACCCCGCGGCACCGTTCGGCGGCGTCAAGCAATCCGGACTCGGACGCGAGGGCGGGAAAATTGGAATCGAAGAATTCCTGGAGTACAAGTACACCGCAATAGCGGTCTAGCAGTTTCAAATTGCCGAAGCATGGAATGAGGGGATGTCAATGGCGGCACCGGAGGGAATGTTCGTATTGGAAGGCCGGCCCACGGCACAGCTGATCGCTGACCAGCTGCGTGAGCTCATTGTCCAGGGGGCGTTCAGCCCTGGACAGCAGGTCAATGAGTCTGCGTTGGCCAGCCAGCTGAACACTTCGCGGGGTCCGCTCCGCGAGGCACTCCAGCGGCTATGCCAGGAGGGCATCCTCGTGAGCAAGCGCAACCGCGGCGTCTTCGTGCTTGAGCTTTCCACGCAGGACGTCAAGGAGATCTACGCCGTTCGCGAAGCCGTGGAGCTGGCTGCTGCCAACACGCTGTTGGACTCGGACCCGGAGCACGTGGCGGACACGTGCCGGGAGCTCAAGGGCATCATCCGGAATATGGCCAAGCAGGTTGCAGCCTCCGACTGGCAGGCCATTGCCCGCCTCGACATGCAGTTTCACACCGCCTTCGTTTCAGGCACTGGAAACACGCGGCTCATACGTATCTATGAGACTCTTGCCGCGGAATCCAGGATGTGCATTTTGAGCCTGGAGGTGGCGTATCCCCGCATTGACGCGCTTGTGCAAGAACACCAGATGATCCTGGACCTTCTTGAGGCGCGTGACCATGGCGGACTTCAGCAGGCCATCAAACGCCACATGCAGAAGGCCGTGGAGGACCTCACTGCCAGCCCGGAAGCAACGGGAATTACTGCTTAGGAAAGTCCCCATAAAGGAAGGGCCCGGTTCATTGTGAACCGGGCCCTTCCTTTATGGAATTAGTTTGCGGGAACGTCCGTGACAACCCACATCTTCCGCAGCGTCTCGTGGATGGTCCAGGTACCCGTCCATCCCGCCGGAGTGACGAACAACGTTCCGGGGCCGATGTCGAAGCTGGTTCCGTCTTCTTCAGTGATGGTCCCCTTGCCGCTGAGGATCTGGCAGATCTCGTCGTAACCCGGGCGGGTGCTCTTGAACACGCCCGGCGTAACCTCCCAGATGCCCGTCTTGTGGCCGTCGCGGGCCCACAGGCGGAACGAGACCTCAGTCTGGCCAGGTGTGCTGGTGGTTGCTTTCGGGATGTGCTCCCCCGGGTCCTGCGTTGTTGCGTCACTCATGACAGTGGCCTTGATCATGGATTCTCCTTCTGGGACTGCGCCCTTTTGAACGTGCCTGCCGTCTTTGGAAAGCACAGTTTCTATCCTAGCAATTGTCAACAATCGACGATAGGCTTAATGGAGAAATATTCACCCTGACGCCCCCTCATCCACGCCACCAAGGAGAACACTCCCCATGAAACTCATCTGGAAAAGCAGCCTGGAAAGTACTCCTGCCGCGTGCAGCGCGCAAAGCCGGAGGATATCGCTCTGGAACTCCCTGGAAGCCGGAGATGTAGTTTCCCTCAGCCTGCGCGGCTTTGAGTACCACAGGGGAACCGTGGATGACCGGACTGCGGACGGACAAACGATCTGGGTCATAGACCGCATCGGCGAACGGCGGCTTTTCCACATCGACGATGACTACGATCTGCTGGTCGCCTCCCAAGGCTGACAGCCCCCCGGATTCACAGCGCAAAGCAACAGCCATCAAGGCCCTAGCCCCGGCAGCCCGGCAAGAGTACCGTCGAGGTGACGATGTAGCAGGACAGCCGGGAGCCCGGTACAGGACTGGCCGCCCTTGGTTCTCAGAGGAGCCTTACAGTGGCTGGATGGAATGCGGATACAGCAGCCGGACCCCTCGGCGCCGGCACTGTCACCTTGGTGGAAGGCACGTCCTTCTGCATCTCCCTGCCCAATGGGGACATTCACCCGGACCATCCCCACGGTATGTTTTTCCAGGACACCCGGGTCCTGTCCGATTGGATCCTCACCATCAACGGCCAGTCGCTGGAGCCACTGACCGCCCAGACGAAAGAGCCTTACAGGGCAGCCTTTGCCGGGCGCGTCACACGATCTGACGGATATGCGGATACGCCGCTGATCGTGGAGCGCTTGCGGGAAGTAGGCGTGGGAATGGTGGAGCATGTGACCGTCCGCAACCATTCGATGGAACCCGTGGAATGTGTGGTCGAATTCGCAGTGGGCTCGGACTTCGCGGACGTTTTCGAAGTCAAGGAAGCGCGGGTCCAGAGGCAGTGGGAGGAGTCCCGCGAGTACAACCACAACACACTGACCATCCGCTCCCGTTGGCAGGATGTCCGGAAGTCCGTCGTCGTAAGTTCCGATGTTGCCGAGGCGACCCGCGAGGGCCTCAGGCACCGGACCACTATCCCTCCACGCGGGCACTGGAGCACCGTGGTCACCATTGCTCCCGGAACCGAGGGAGGGGCGCCTGCGGCGCCTGTGGTGCGTCCCGCCGTCGGCGAACTATCCCGCAGCGATCAGCGTCGCCAGGAATGGGTGGCCAAAATTCCCGTGCTGCACATGGGCAACCACTCCATCGAGAGGACGCTGCGGCGCAGCTATGACGATCTTGGCGCCCTCCGCATTGAAGACCCCACGCACCCGGACAGGGTGGTTGTGGCAGCAGGAGCGCCGTGGTTCATGACGCTGTTTGGCCGCGACTCCCTCTGGGCTTCAGAGATGGCCATGCCCGTTGATCCTTCCCTCGCCCTGGGCACTCTGCAAACGCTTGCTGACCGGCAGGGCAAGGTGGTGGATCCCATCAGCGAGGAAGAGCCCGGGAAGATCCTGCACGAGGTCAGGCTGGACGTCTCCAGCGGTCTGTCGCTCGGCGGCAAATCCGTCTACTACGGCAGCATCGATGCCACTCCGCTGTTCGTCGTGTTGCTGGGTTCGGTCAGCCGGTGGGGGTTCGCCAAGGACACCATTGCGGCCTTGCTGCCCAACGCAGACCGGGCCCTGGACTGGATCCGGGACTATGGCGACAGGGACGGCGATGGATTCGTCGAGTATCAGCGGCTCAATGACCGCGGACTGATCAACCAGGGCTGGAAGGACTCGTGGGACGGCATCAATTTTGCAGATGGGCGCCTCGCGGAGCCGCCTATAGCGCTCTGCGAAGTTCAGGCTTACGTCTATGACGCGTACATGGCCCGGGCGTGGATAGCGTACGACGCCGGAGACGCACCTTTGGCGCGGGAACTAGCCGATCGGGCAGCGGAGTTAAAAGTCCGGTTCAACGAGCAATTCTGGATGCCCGACCGCGGCTATTACGCCATCGCTCTGGATGGAAGGAAGCGGCAGGTCGACGCTTGCGCCTCGAACATGGGCCACTGCCTGTGGGTTGGGTTGGTGGACGAAGACAAGGCGCCCCTCGTGGCCGAACGGCTGATGTCTCCAGAGATGTTCAGTGGCTGGGGAGTGCGCACCCTCGGAACCGACATGGGCGCTTACAACCCGGCCAGCTACCACAATGGTTCTGTTTGGCCGCACGATAACGCCGTGATTGCCGCCGGCCTGATGCGCTACGGGTTCGTGGAAGAGGCCCAACGAATTTCGACGGCGCTGCTCGAAGCTGCCGACTACTCCGAGGGTCGTCTGCCGGAGCTGTTCTGCGGCTTCAGCAGGGAGCAATACAGCGAGCCCGTTCCGTATCCCACCGCGTGCTCACCGCAGGCGTGGGCAGCCACTTCGCCCATCCAGCTGGTCACCAGCCTGATGAGATACGACGCCCATGTGTCCCGTGGCGGGTTCTGGATGGATCCCCAACTGCCGGCGTCCTACGGGGACCTGCATATCACCAATGCGCCTATGGGTGGTGGCCGGGTAACCATCGATATCGCGGATTCCGTTCCCACCGTGCAGGGGCTTCCGGAAGGGATGGTCTTCCATAGAGGACACCGGCCCTGGTTGACCGAACTTGTGGAGCAGGCCGGCCTTCGGAAGAAGGGCTGACTGCTATGAGGTTGGCATCAAATCGGCTGCGGGACGGGCGGCTGTTTCGCCCACGATGCCGGCTGCTTCGCGCATGATCCAGAGAGCCGGGGTGCCGTGCAGGGCGGGCATCACCTCACCCTTGATAATGAGGCGCGTGGCCCGTGGATCTCCCGCGACAGACCACCATCCGGTCTTGGGGCAGTGGTGCCCGGTGCGCGATGTTTCAACGGGCTCTGGAGCCAGGGTAGCGGGGCGTCGCTTCTTCATGGGAGGTCCTTCACTCAAGGGGCTTTCAGCGGATGCGAAGCCCGGTTTCAGGTAGTGAACCAAGCGTAGCAATTGTCAACAATTGACGATAGTACCTAGCGAAGGGAATTTCCGGCGTGGCCCAGCGGACAGTTTCGGATCTCATCGTTGAACGCCTTCAAGCGTGGGGCGTGGACAGGGTCTTCGGATACAGCGGGGACGGCATCAACGGCTTCATGGGCGCGCTCCGCAGAGCCCAGGATGCGGTGGAATTCGTGCAGGCAAGGCACGAAGAAGCAGCCGCCTTCATGGCCGTGGGGCACGGAAAATACACTGGCGGCGTCGGGGTGGTGACTTAGACCCAAGGCCCGGGCGCCATCCACCTGCTCAACGGACTCTACGATGCCAAAATGGACAGCGTTCCAGTGGTGGCGATCATTGGCCAGCAAAGCACCACCGTCCTGGGCTCGGGCTACATGCAGGAAATCGACCTGCTGACCGTGTTCAAGGACGTTGCGGCACAATTTGCACAGCTCGCCAGCTCTCCCGAACAGGTACCCATGCTCCTGGATCGCGCGTTCCGCACAGCACTGGAGACGAAGTCCCCCTGCGTCGTGATCATCCCCCACGACATCCAGTCAGCCGAGGCACCCGAGCTCGAACATGAGCACGGAATCGTTGTCACCGCCCCTGTATGGCACCCCGCACGAGTGATGCCGCGCGAGGAAGACCTGGATGCCGCCGTCGAGATCCTTTCCAAAGGTGAGCGGGTAGCGTTCCTGGTGGGCCAGGGAGCGCGGGGTGCCCGGACCGAGGTCCAAGCGCTGGCCGAAAAGCTGCAGGCAGGCATCACCACCAGCCTGCTGGGGAAGCCGTACGTCGACGAGACGCTGCCCTTCGCTGCCGGCACCATGGGCCACCTCGGCACTTCTGCCAGCGCCTACGTCCTGGACAACTGCGACACGCTGCTGATTATCGGCTCCAACGATCCCTGGACGGAGTTCTATCCAAAGCCCGGGACTGCCAAAGCTGTCCAGATCGACATTGATGGCCGGAAGGTCGCCAACCGCTACCCCGTGGAGGTTGGAGTGGTGGGCGATGCGGCCGCGTCGCTGGCCGAGCTCACCCAGCGGCTCGATCAGCAGCCCCACCAACCGGAAAGCGCAAGGGCCAAGTGGCGTTCCGACGTCGAAACGCAGGTGCGCGCCTGGCGTCACCTTTCAGAGGAACGCGCCAACATACCCGCAGATCCCGTGAACCCGGAACTCGTGGTCCGCGAACTCAACGGCAGGCTTCCGGACAACGCACAGTTGAGTATCGACGTCGGCAGTTGCGTTTACTGGTACGCCCGCCAGCTGACCCTCCCGCCGGGAGTCCCGGCCCATCTCAGCGGCACGCTCGCCAGCATGGGATGCGCGATTCCCTACGGCCTGGCTGCCAAGCTTGCTTACACGGACCGGCCCCTGGTGGCCTTTGCCGGCGATGGCGGGATGCAGATGCTGGGCATTGCGGAGTTGATCACCGTGGCGCATCGATGGCGCAACTGGTCCGATCCCCGGTTCGTGGTGTGCGTTTTCAACAACCGCGACCTTGCCGAGGTCTCCTGGGAGCAGCGCGAAAACGAGGCCGAACCGCGGTTCAACGCCAGCCAGGAGATCCCGGACTTTCCTTATGCCGCCTATGCGGAGCTGCTGGGCCTGGCCGGAATACGGGTGGAGGACCCTGCCAAGCTCGGCGACGCTTGGGATTACGCGTTCTCGCTGGACCGCCCTGCAGTCCTGGAGGTCCTGACTGACCCGGACATCCCGCTGCTTCCGCCCTCCCCTGCCGCGGAAAAGAAGCTGGAAGACATGCGGTCCGCGCTGGCAGCTGAAGGCGCCGACGGCGGCCGCGCCCGGAAGCTTCTGGACAGCTATGCGGAGGCCGGGTCCCGGCTGCGGGACCCGGCCGGAACGTAGCCTAGAGGTTTTCCACCAAAGAGACGTCGCGCACGGCGCCCTTGTCCGCCGACAATGCCATGGCGGCGTAGGCGCGAAGCGCTGGCGACACCTGGCGGTCGCGGTTCTTCGGCTTGTAACCGCCGTTGACTTCAAGTTTTTCGCGGCGTTCGGCGAGGATTTCGTCGGAGACCTGCAACTGGAGGGAGCGCGTTGTGATGTCGATGCTGATGATGTCACCGTTCTCAACCAGCGCGATGGCACCGCCGGAGGCGGCCTCAGGGGAGATGTGTCCGATCGAAAGCCCGGAGGTTCCGCCCGAGAAGCGGCCGTCCGTGATGAGGGCGCACTTCTTGCCCAGGCCGCGTCCCTTGAGGAACGACGTCGGGTAGAGCATTTCCTGCATGCCCGGGCCACCCCTGGGGCCTTCGTAGCGGATGACCACCACGTCGCCTTCCTTGACCGTCTTGTTCAGGATCATTTCCACGGCTTCGTCCTGCGACTCGCACACAACTGCCGGGCCTTCGAAGGTCCAGATGGACTCGTCCACGCCTGCGGTCTTCACCACGGCGCCATCCACTGCTACGTTGCCGCGCAGCACCGCCAGGCCGCCGTCCTTGGAGTAGGCGTGCTCCACGGAACGGATGCAGCCGCCCTCAGCGTCGGTGTCCAGGGAGGTCCACCGGTTTGACTGCGAGAAAGCTGTGGAGGAGCGGACGCCGCCGGGAGCTGCATGCCACAGGGCCTGGGCCTCCTCGGTGGCCTTGCCGCCGCGGATGTCCCAGTCGTCCAGCCAGCCGTCCAAATCGTTGGAGTGCACGGAGTGGACGTTCTTGTGCAGGAGGCCACCGCGGTTCAGCTCACCCAGCAATGCGGGGATGCCCCCGGCGCGGTGCACATCTTCCATGTAGTAGGTCTTGTCTCCGGCCACGTTCGGGGCCACCTTTGCCAGGCAGGGCACCTGGCGGGACTTGGCGTCCATCTCGGCCAGCCCGTAGTCCACGCCCGCTTCCTGGGCCGCGGCCAGCAGGTGCAGGATCGTGTTGGTGGAGCCGCCCATGGAGATATCCAGTGCCATCGCGTTGTCAAAAGCCTCGGCAGTGGCGATGGAGCGCGGCAGTACGGAGTCGTCGTCGCCGTCGTAATAGCGCTTCACCAGCTCGACGATTGTGGCGCCGGCTTTCTCGTACAGCGCCTTGCGGGCGGTGTGGGTCGCGAGCACTGAGCCGTTGCCGGGCAGGGCCAGGCCGATGGCCTCGGCGAGGCAGTTCATGGAGTTGGCCGTGAACATGCCCGAGCAGGAGCCGCACGTGGGGCAGGCGTTCTCTTCGATGAGGTTGATGTCTTCATCGGAGATGGATTCGTCCACGGCGTCGGCAATTGCGTTCACCAGGTCCAGGGAGCGCACGGACCCGTCTGTGAGGGTCACCCGGCCAGCCTCCATGGGACCGCCGGAAACAAACACCACGGGGATATTCAGGCGCAGGGCAGCCATGAGCATGCCCGGGGTGATCTTGTCGCAGTTGGAGATACAGACCAGTGCGTCGGCGCAGTGGGCGTTGACCATGTACTCAACGGAGTCTGCGATCAGGTCGCGGGACGGCAGGGAGTAGAGCATGCCCGAGTGGCCCATGGCGATGCCGTCGTCCACGGCGATGGTGTTGAATTCGCGCGGCACTGCACCGGCGGCGAGGATCGCATCGGAGACGATCCGGCCCACGGGAGCAAGGTGGGTGTGGCCGGGAACGAACTCGGTGAAGCTGTTGGCGACGGCGATGATCGGCTTACCGATGTCCGTGTTGGCGACGCCGGACGCGCGCAGCAGTGCGCGGGCACCGGCCATGTTGCGGCCGTGGGTAACTGTTCTGGAGCGAAGTGCAGGCATGTATACCATCCTGCTTTGGTGCGCTATGGCGCGGAAGACGGTGTTGCTACTAGTAGTGAAAGTACCAGAGTAATAGTGTTGGACGGGTGAAAGATGAGAGGCGCAAGGAGCTGGGACTTTTCCTCAGGACGCGCCGGAACCAAGCCCTGCGTTCAGACTATGGTCTTCCTCCAGTGGGGCGGAGCCGGGAGCGCGGCCTCCGCCGGGAAGAGATCGCATTCCTGTCCGGAGTCAGCGTCACCTGGTACACCTGGCTTGAGCAAGGACGGGATATCAGCCCTTCCCGGCAGGTGCTCGAGGCCGTAGCCCGCACGCTGCATCTATCCGACACAGGCCTCAGCTACGTTCTGTCGTTAGGCGGCTATTCGTCCGCCATGCCAAAGGGGCCCGTTGCGGCTGATGCTCCCCCGCACGTGCAACGGCTACTGGACGCCCTGGATCCCAACCCGGCCTATGCACTTTCGCCGGACTGGGGCGTTGCCGGCTGGAACAAGGCCTACGAGGCCCTGTACCCGAACATTGGAACTTTCGACGCCTCCGATAGGAACCTGTTGTGGCTCGTCTTCACGGATCCGTACGTCCGTGACCTTCTCCCCGATTGGGACGTGACCAGCAAGCGGTTCCTTGCCGAGTTCCGCGCCGAGACCGGTCAGCGACTTGGCGATCCCGATGTTGAGTTTCAAGTTGAACGGCTTAAGCAAGCCAGCCCGGAGTTCCAGGAAAGCTGGGACCGCTACGACATCCTGGGCTTCGAGTCCCGGGAACGGCTTTTCCATCACCCGGCGGTGGGCGTACTGCAGCTGGAGCACCACCAGGTCTCTCCGTCCGACAGGCCGGATCTCCACATCGTGGTCTACACACCGGCGCCCGGCAGCGATGCAGGTGAGCAGATGCAGCGGCTGATGGGGAACGGAAGCTAGCGACTACGTTGGGAAACCAGCGACCAGGTTGCTTGACAGGACTGGCGCTTCGTCGATTTTGCAACACGCATTGCTACCTATTAGGTGTGGGTAATAATTAGAACGTGACGCAGAATATTTGTCACCTTCTGAAGATATAACTATCGGCATTGCGCGCCCTTGAGACGGTCAATTGATAACCTCACCGAAGTATTGACAATAATCGCGCAGACCCTTGAGACTGATCCCACGACCAGCACGTCTACGTTCCACCGAGTACCAGGAAAGCCAGAGTTCTCCGTAATGGCAGGTTGGGCAATAACGGAAGCTTTGAATCCTGCTGGTCATCATCCACAGTCCAAGGGAAGAACTGCCTAATGAACAAGCCTGGACCATCATTGGCATGTGCGGGGCTGGCGATAATGGTCGGCCTCACATCTTGCGCATCCGAAGCGCCGAAGCGTGAGCAAGAATTAAATCAGCAGCCTGGAGTGACTGCATCAATGCAACCCAAGGATGCCTATGCCAATATCCCTCTTGACCAAATTGAGGAGGTGGTGACAGACATTGATTTTCTCTGGGATCCCGGAGATCCTCTTTACGGATATAACAACTATCCGATCGTTGCGCGCGTTTATATCGAGTCAATCGATGGCGGACGCACATTCAGCCCCATTTCGAACCAAAGTGTCTTCCCGCAAACCGTTGGCAAGATGACGATTCGCGAAGTTTACAAGGGTGACGTCAAGCCAGATGCACAAGTAACATATTCCCGGGCCGGCGGAACCGTAACTTACGAGGATTACTGGAGCAGCCTCAATCAAGCACAAAAGGACAAGATACTCGGCTTGAATCACGGCGGGAAGCCAGGCGACACGAAGTACCTTCAAGCAAAGATCATGGACGACATCGATGTTGAGTTGGGCAAGGAATACCTGGCATTCCTCCTACCGGAATCTTCCACTGATGGAAAACTCCACGAATATTTGATTACCGGATACCAGTACGGCCTCAGGGAAGCCAAAGGTTCCGGTGCCGCTGCAACGGTCCTCAACAACCAGACGCATACGTGGGAGAGTCTCGGCAGGTTCGTAAAGTTGCCCTAGCTTTCAGCTGGATCAGTCGCAGCGCCCGCGCCTCCTGGTTCCTGCACCCAACCGGAGTTCCCGTCAAGCAGTGCAACTCCCCGCGTAACAACTTGCCCCGCTCTGTGAGCCATGCCATATTCGTTCCATGATCAGCCTGTTGGACAGCTGGACTGCTGGACAAACCAAAGTCGTTAGGGTCGGTGCCGCCGAGGCGGTGCTTGCCACCCTGAGGGCTGCCATCGAAGACGGCAGCCTTCCAGTAGGTTCGCGCCTGGATTCGGAAGCCACGTTGGCGCAGCAGTTCGGCGTCAGCAGGACCATGGTGCGCGAGGCCCTGAAGTCTTCAAACGCCCTGGGCCTGACCGTAACCCGGACGGGCAAGGGCACATTCGTCATCGCCGACAAAGTTGGCCAGGACCTGAAACTGGGCAAGTACTCGGCGCGCGAACTCCTGCAGGCACGGCCTCACATTGAAGTGCCGGCCGCAAGCTTGGCCGCGGAACACCGCAGCCAGCAGGATGTCGAATCACTCCGGGAAATCCTGCGGGCCATGGATGAAGAAGATGATCTGGAACAGTGGGTCATCCTCAATTCAGAATTCCATGCGATCATCGCCCGCAGCAGTGGCAATGGCGTCTTCGCATCGATGCTTTCCGACATCGAGGAAGCCATGGCCAACCAGTCCAGCACCTTGAACCAGGTAGTGGACCGGAGGAAGGAATCCGGCCTCGAGCACGCGGCCATTTTTGAAGCCATCGAAAATGGCTCGGCTCAAGATGCCGGAATCGCCATGATGCGGCACCTTCATGGCGTAGAAGGATCGCTTGGGGCTGTCCTACCGGTCCCGGCGCCCTAAAGCGCTGGGTCGAACGGCAGCCCACCGCACCATTCGGACGGGTTCAACGACGAATCCGCATCGCCTCAATGCGCCCCTTTGGGTGCCTGACCATAGGAAATGATGACAAAAAAGTCGACCGCTTGGACACGGCCATGACAACGACTTCCATCAAAGCCCCCACCCGAACCCAACTCACCAGAAGCCAAATCCTCAACTACCTTGCTCGCAATGGCGCAAGCAAAGTATCAGACATCACCCACGGCGTCACGGCATGCAAAGATACCGTCAAGGCCCGCCTCTCCGAGCTCGAGGAAGAGGGATCCATCCGGGCAAACGTTCCTGCCGACATCCGCGGAAGGACCACGCCCTACTACTCGCTCACCACAGCCGGGCTTCCGCCGGAGACACCAAAAACAGTCATCACGGTGCACATCAAGCACGCTGCTGACGGCCGGTTAACCTTGGCATTCGACGACTACCCTGTGCTCACAACTACAGCCCGGAGCTTCATCGATATACCGGAGGCTGCCCGCAACGCCGCATCACGTTACACCGGCCACCCCGAGGCCAGCTTCGCAGTACACATCCGCTTCTGAAAGAACGACGGCGGTACGCACCCTCGACGGCGGTACGCGCCATAGGTGCGTCCCGCCGTCGTTCTTCCGCCTAGCGGCTTATCACCCGCCCGTGCCGCCCCCTCAACCTCCCGCGCGATGGATGGTGAATGCGGTGAGGAAGCCTACAGCCGCAGTCAACCCGGTCAGGTTGTGGTGTTCCTCGAAGGCCTCAGGAATCATCGTGTCGGCAAGCATGGCTAGTATGCCGCCTGCGGCGATAGCGGTGATGAAGGCGATCAGGGCCTCGGGTGCATTCTCCAGCGCCGTATATCCCAGCAGGGAGGCAAGCCCGCTGAAGACGGCTATCCCGGTCCACGTTCCAAAAACGTAGACCCGGCTGCGCCCCGCCTTCTTCATCCCCGCCGTGCTGGACAGCCCTTCAGGAACATTGGAAATGAAAACTGCGGCGAGCATGGCAGGACTGACGGTGCCTGAAGCTAGAAGCCCAAGCCCGAGGACCACCGATTCGGGCACGCCATCGATGAGTGCGCCAACCGCAATGGCCGTGCCGCTGCCTGGCGACTCCTTCTCGGAGGGCTGCCGTCCGCCGGAGCGCTTGCGGTGCTTGGCGCCTGCACGGTTCAGGAGAACGTTCGAACCGACAAAGATCACAGCCCCCGCAAGGAATCCTCCGATCGTCGGCAACAGGCCGCCGCCCTCCACCGCCTCATCGACGAGCTCGAAGGCGAGTGCCGAAATCAGCACGCCTGCGCCGAAGGCCATGATGGTTGATACAACCTTTGGCGGGACTTTCCATAGCCAGGCGATTCCGGATCCAAGGACCAACGCCCCTCCGGCAACAGTTCCCCACATCAGCGCCTGCAGCCACATCGGCATGATTCCTTGCCCTTCCACGCAACCGGCTCGAACCTGCATGGTAAGCACACTTACTACCGATCCGCACAACCCATGGCGTTGCGCCGCGGGAGAGCGCAATATGGGGGAATGAACGCGCCCAGCGCCGACGGTCGTGGCCGGAATGGAAGTCCGGCGGAGGGTGGTCCCGCCGGATTCGGGACCCGCCTGCACCCGTGGAGCCGCTACGTGGCGATGGGCGATTCCTTTACTGAAGGGGTAGGCGATCCGGAGCCCGGCAGCCCCGGCGGGCTGAGGGGTTGGGCAGACAGGGTCGCGGAAGAATTGAGCGCCGGCCACGAGGACTTCGCGTACGCCAACCTTGCAGTGCGCGGCCGGCTGCTCCACCAGATCCTGGAAGAGCAGGTGGGCCCGGCCCTTGACCTGCAGCCGGATCTCATTACGCTCAACGCCGGTGGAAATGACCTGCTGTTCCACCGGAGCGATCCCGACAAACTGGCCCTCGAACTTGATTCCGGCGTGAAAGTCCTGGCGGACACAGGCGCAACAATCCTGCTGTTCGCGGGCCCCGACTGGGGTGCAACCCCGGTGCTCGGACATGCCCGTGGCAAAGTAGCCATCTTCAACGAAAACATGCACATCATCGCCGCCCGCCACGACGCCGTGATCGCCGACCTCTGGGCGTTGCGCCAGCTCACCAACCCGCAAATGTGGGATCCGGACCGGCTGCATTTCTCCCCGCTGGGCCAACACACCATCGCCATAATGGTGCTGGATACGCTCAATGTCCCGCACACTTTGGAGCCGATGGTTCCCAAGGCCCTGCCTCCACGCACGTGGCGGGAGGCGAGGGCGGACGACATCGTCTGGGCGCGGGAACACCTGGTTCCCTGGGTTCTTCAACGTCTCACGCAAAGGCTGGCCGAGGACAACCGACACCCCAAGCGACCGGATCCCGGGCCTGTTTTTGGCGCCGGAATGCCGCCGGGGACGTACGTGGGAACGGATCCGCACGAACAGTGATCGCGAACCCTGAAGAAACTAGCCCGTCGGCTGGGCCTCAGCTTGCGCGCGGATGCTCCAGGCGGACCAGTCCAAGGGGTGAACCGAGGGGCGTCCGAGCAAATATCCCTGGGCGGCAGTCACCTTTAACGCCGTGACTTCCTTGAGTTCTGAGGGAGTTTCAATGCCCTCCGCAACCACCGCAGCTCCAACTTCCCGGGCAAGCTCGACCACTGCCCTGGCACGGATCCGTTGTCCTTCGCTGCCTTCGATACCTTCAATGAGATGGCGGTCGAGTTTGATGATGTCCGGGCTCAGCTCGCTCAAGAGGTCCATGGAAACGAAACCTGCCCCGGAAGCGCTGACAGCAACACGCAGGCCGAGCGAGCGCAACTGGCCGAGTCCGTCGTCGCGCGTTTGGCCTTCCAGGGGTTCCAGGCTGCCGGTTAGTTCCACGATGATCCGTTCCGGCGCCAGCGAAGCAGCAGCAAGCAGGTTCCGAACCCTTGGGTCACGGGAGGTCGCCGGGGTGAGGTTCAAGGCAACATACATGTCATGGGGGACGTCCTTGGCCGCAGTCAGCGCGCAGTGAAGGGCTGCGATCTCCAATTCAGTCCCCAGGCCGGCTTCCGCGGCCTCGCGGAACCAGACATCCGCGCCCGCGCCGTCCTCACCGACAAACCTGGTCAACGCTTCGACGCCCACCACATTTCCGTCAGGCAGTGCATGGACCGGCTGGAAGGCCGTCAACAAAAGCTTGTCCGCCAGTATTGCCTGGATGTCTTCCCGAACCTCCTGGCTGACGGGAACGGTCACCGTGCGCGCTGCATCGGAGGACTCAAGGTGGACACTGGAAACTTCCCGTAGAAGCGGAACTGCCGGCTCCGGGGCCGGAACCTTCCGTGTTTCCAGCAGGTGCTCCAGCAAAGCGCCCTGGGGATCATCCGGACGAGCCTCCATGAGCTGGCGAAGCTTGTTCCTGGGCCCTTCACTCTTCGGATCGGAATCACCGAGGATGGCATCGATGATGTCCATCACCTGTTCGCGCATGGTCATGTCCCGGGCAGAGGTGGACGCCTCGACGTCCTCCGCTGATGGGTGGTCAGCACCGCCGCCCGGTGGAAAAGAGCCCGCTTCTTGAGCCATTGAATATTCCTTTATGAGTATCCCCCGCTGGCTAAGCCAGACATGACCTGAACCCGAAAAAGCATGGGCCCTGCCACGAATCTTACAGAGAAACTCCGCGTTCCAGTTAGGGGCCTGATGCAGTCCAGGAAAAGCGTGTCGTGCGGCAGCCAGCACTGGGATGCTAGAGGTGTGATGTCGATTTCCACGGAATCCCGGACCGCGCTCACCTGGAAGCTTTTGCCAGCGGGGCTGCTATCCCTGTCCGGGGTGCCACTTTTCGCCCTGGGCAATGATTTTCTCGGTTACGCACTCGTGGCGGCCAGCATTGTCACCGCTGTGTTCATCGACCACGGCCTGATGCGGCACCTGGCAGTGGTAGCAGCCGGAATGGTCATCATCAGCCTGGTACCCCTGAACGCGGATCTCAGCATCGGACACATGGCACTCATGGGTGGCGCCCTTGCTTTGGCCGTGCTGGTTCCGTGGCTTGTATCCCGTTACCTGTACAACGAAAAGACCATCAAATTTCCGGTCAACACGGGCCGTCCATGGCCGCTCGCCGCGAAGCTATACCTGGTGGGCGTCGTAGCGCTTGGGTACTTCATCCTCCCGGCCTACCTCATTCGGACGGGCGTCTACCACAATTGGCCGGACGCGTCCGATCCCACCATCTTCTGGCGCCTCTTCCTCGGAGTGAACTCCGTGGGCATTTGGGACGAGCTGTTCTTCATCTGCACCACGTTCACGCTGTTGCGCCAACACTTCCCCGACTGGTTGGCCAACCTCCTGCAAGCCGTGATCTTCTCGTCCTTCCTGTGGGAGATCGGTTACCAGGCGTGGGGTCCCCTCCTTACCTTCCCGTTCGCGCTGCTGCAGGGCTATACGTTCAAGCTGACGAAGTCCTTCACTTACGTGGTGTCAGTTCATCTGCTCTTCGATTTCGTCCTGTTCCTGGCGCTGGTCCATGCGCACAACCGCGACTGGTTGCCCATCTTCCTGTACTGACCTCGGAAACTTCCTGTGCTGAGGCCTAGGTACTGAGGCCTAGGTACTGAGGCCTCTGAAACGGAGCACCTAAAGAACACTTTTCGGCATGCCTAACTTTCGGTTATCCTCAGAACAGATCTCCGCGAAGACGAGGATAAGACATTGGCCGTCCCCACCCTGCAAAGACGACCCGCACCAGCAAAGCTATGGTCGCGGCTACTCCTGCTTGGCCCTGCTTTCGTGGCGGCCATCGCGTACGTCGATCCCGGCAATGTGGCAGCAAACCTGACGGCCGGAGCCAATTACGGATATTTACTGGTGTGGGTGCTGGTTGCAGCCAACGCCATGGCAGTCCTTGTGCAGTACCAATCAGCGAAGCTCGGCCTGGCAACCGGCCTGAGCCTTCCGGAGATTCTCGGCAAGCGGCTTGGCACCAGGCGCCGGCGCCTTTACTGGGCGCAGGCCGAGATCGTAGCCGGCGCCACGGACATGGCCGAGGTGATTGGCGGTGCGGTTGCGCTCAATCTCTTGTTCGGGCTACCCCTACTGGCTGGCGGCATCATCGTTGGCCTCGCATCAATGATGCTCTTGGCGCTGCAGTCCCGCCGCGGCCAGCGCTCCTTCGAGTACGCGATCCTGGTATTGCTGGGAATCATTGCCGTCGGGTTTGTATCCGGCCTGTTCGTCAACCCTCCGGACGCCGGAGGCGCACTGGGCGGTTTGCTCCCCCGCTTTGAGGGCACCGATACAGTCCTGTTGGCAGCAAGCATGCTCGGTGCCACAGTGATGCCGCATGCAATCTACCTGCACTCGGCCTTGGCCCGGGATCGGCACGGCTTTTCTGAAAACCCGGCGGTGCGGACGCGGCTGATCCGCGCAACCCGCGTTGACGTTGTGGGCGCCCTTTTGCTTGCCGGTGTGGTGAACATTTCGATGCTCCTGCTGGCCGCCTCCAGCCTCCGGGGCATTGAGGGAACAGACACGATTGCCGGTGCCCATGCGGCCGTGACGTCGGCACTTGGTCCGGCTATCGGCGTCGTGTTCGCAATCGGCTTGTTGGCCTCCGGCCTCGCATCGACATCGGTAGGCTGCTATGCCGGTGCAACCATCATGGGCGGCCTGCTAAAAGTACGCATCCCCTTGCTGACCCGCCGCGTGATCACGCTCATTCCGGCATTGATCGTTCTGGGAGCAGGCGTTGAGCCCACCCTGGCCCTGGTGCTGAGCCAGGTCCTGCTGAGCTTTGGTATTCCTTTCGCGCTGATCCCGCTCATAAGACTCACCGGCAAGCGGGAAGTCATGGGCATCCATGCGGACTCCAAGCCATTGAAGATAGCAGGCTGGACGAGTGCAACTTTGATCGTCGGGCTGAACATAGTGCTCATTACACTGACTATCACCGGCCATTCCTAAAGCACTAAACCGCACCGTCCCCCACAGAAAGCTCCCTGGCCATGTCATCCAGGAAGCGCATCACGGTTTCACGCTCCTCTGGAGTCAGGCGGGCGGCGGCCAGAAAACGCCGGGCTTGCTGGCGCCCTACGGTCCGCATGGCCGTCTCGTGCGTTTCAGGGGTGATCGCGATCGCAAGGGCCCGCCTGTCCGTGGGGTGCGCTTGTCTTGCGATGTGCCCCGCGCGTTCCAGCCGGTCAAGAAGTTTGGTGGTGGATGCCGTCGAAATGCCCAGATGTGCAGCAATGGCGCCCGGGGTGGCAATGACTCCACTATTGGCGCTAACGATCAGATAGTGCAGGGCCCGCATATCCGAGTGGTTGACCTTCATGATTTTCAGCGAGGTTTCGGAGAGCCGCTGTTCGGCCTCACGCAACCTTTCAAGCGAGGCCATGAGTTGGCTGATCTGCCGGACATCGTCACGGGATAGCCCCTCACGGTCTACCAGTTCACGCCCGGGATCGTTGACGTCCATGTCGTACATGCCGGTGGAAACCGAGGCTTCGATTTCATCCGGTCTGTTCATTCTGAGTATGTTACACCTAACTGCATACATGGTAGCCTTCTAGCTAGCTTGTCTAGCAATAATGGAGTGATCTCCACGTTCGAGGGGCCGGAGGAAGGCAAAGAATGAACGCGACAGAAATGGTCGTCCTTCTCGACGACGCCGGCAGGCCCATCGGCGAAACCTCCAAAGCAGCAGTCCACACCCAGCAAACTCCACTGCATCTTGCCTTTTCCTGCTACTTGCTCAATGACCTCGGCGAGCTCCTCCTCACACGCCGCTCCCCCGAGAAGACGACGTGGCCAGGGGTGTGGACCAACAGCTTTTGCGGGCATCCGGCTCCCGGCGAGGACCCCGAGGACGCTGTTCTCCGTCGCGCGCACTATGAACTGGGAGTGGACGTGCGGCGGATCGAGTTGATTCTCCCTGACTTCCGTTACCGCGCCGTGGACCCCTCGGGCATCGTCGAGAATGAGCTTTGCCCTGTCTACGTGGCCCGGGTCCTGGGAACGCTCCGGCCAAATCCGCTGGAAGTGTCTGACTACGCCTGGATGTCGCCGGGACTCCTTGCAGAAGCCTTGGACAGGACTCCTGCTGCCTTCAGCCCATGGCTGGCACTGCAATTTCCCCGGCTCGTCGAGGCCCAGGCCCTGGCGCTCGGAGCACAAGCATGACTGTCACGTCCAGTGCCACGCGCATCAAGACTGACCGCAGCAGAACCGATCTCTGCTCCGCCATCGAGGACGAACTGGGTGGACTTATGTCCGGCAGAGCCCTTGCAGCGGCCCCCTACGGTCCCCGTTTTGCCCGGCTTTGGGCCATTGCCGGCGAGAACGTGCTCGGCGGGAAATTCGTCCGCCCGCTGCTCCTCATGGAAATGTACGACGCCCTGCAAGAGCCCCGGATGCGCCCGGATCATCATCCAGACCGGCAGACCGCCATCAGCATCGCGGCCGCCGTCGAGCTCCTTCATTACGCCTTCCTCCTGCATGATGACGTGATCGACGGCGACCTCGTCCGCCGCGGCAGGCCAAACCTGATCGGGTCCCTCCTGACGGAAGCCGGACTACCCCGCGCCGATAGCCAGCCCGGAGAACAGGCAATACTCCATTGGGCCCGCACGGGCGGAATCCTGATGGGCGATCTGTTGCTGGCCGCCACCCATCAGGCCTTCGCAAGGGCGAACCTGCCCCACCCTCTGCGTCTCCGGCTCCTCGATCTTCTTGAACACACGATCAACGAGACGGTGGCCGGAGAGCAACTCGATGTTGGCCTGGGCGACGGCGTCATCGCCCCCGAACTCGAGACAATCCTCATGATGTGCGGATACAAGACCGCCACCTACACCTTCGAACTTCCGCTTCGTGCGGCCGCGGCTTTGGCTGGCGCTGATGCTTCCATGGAATCGGTCCTCGCCACGGCGGGCCGCCATCTTGGGCTGGCCTTCCAACTCCAGGACGACTTCCTGTCCACCTTCGGGGATCCGCGCCAGCACGGCAAGGATCCCTTTTCCGATCTCCGTGAAGGCAAACAAACAGCCATCATTGCTTATGCTCGGATGACCAGCGCCTGGCCGGCGATTGAGCCATGGTTTGGTCGTTCCGAACTCAGCAGGCCGCAGGCGGAGCACGTACGCCGGCAGCTCAGCGACTGCGGGGCCGAGGCTTTCGTCCAAGGCCTGATCCGGGAGCAACTGGCACACTTCCACGAAATTTTACGAGGTCATGCCGCAAACTTTCCCGAAACCGCACGCAACGTCCTGATCGATCTCGCCGCGCAACTGGAAGGACGGCAATCATGAGCATCGATGTCGATACGTCCTTTGCGCATTTCACACGGACGGCCGAACGCGCCGCAAACCAGGTCATTGCTGCCTACTCCACCTCATTCGGGCTCGCAACCCGGATCCTTGGACCCCGCCACCGCCAGCATGTTCGCAACATCTACGCTTTGGTGCGTGTGGCCGATGAACTCGTTGACGGCGTCACTGCCGAAGCCGGCCTGAGTCACCAACAGCAAAACGACGCCTTGGACCACTTCATCGATGAGACCCATAGGGCGCTCCGGATCGGCTACAGCAGCGATCTCATCATCCACGCCTTCGCCCAGACGGCACGGGCTGCGGGGATAGATGAGTCCCTGATTGACCCCTTTTTCGCCTCAATGCGCACGGACCTCGGCGAGCGCACGCCAACGCGCGCCGTTCCTCTCCGCTTTGATGCCGGGGCTCATCAGGGGTACGTGTACGGTTCCGCCGAGGTGGTTGGGCTGATGTGCCTTCGCGTCTTCATGCGCGGGGAGAACATCGACGACGGCGATGCCGCGGCTTTGCGGTATGGCGCCAGCAGGTTGGGCGCTGCTTTCCAGAACATCAACTTCCTGCGCGACCTCTCCGATGACACGGCCCGGCTGGGCCGCAACTATCTGGGTGTAGCAGACTACCTTGAGGACCGGGATCGTCTGGAATGGGTGAAGACGATCCGCGCCCAGTTGGACGATGCCAACGCCGTCATTCCCCTTCTTCCGCATGACGCCCGGGCCGCAGTGAGAAGTGCCCTGGCGTTGTTCGCCGCCCTGACGCGCCGCATAGAACAGACGAACATTGACGAGCTCTACCGATCCCGTGTGCGCGTCCCTGACGTTTTCAAGGCAGGACTCACGGCCCGGGCAGTCGCAGCAACCTGGCTGGAGCCCCGCCGATGATGCGCGCGCGAATAACCCGGACAGTCGTGATAGGCGGTGGCATTGCTGGGCTTGCCACCGCTGCACTCCTGGCGCGGGAAGGGCATGAGGTGCAACTTCTGGAGCGGCTCGACCACGTGGGAGGGCGAGCCGGAACGTTGGAGCGGAACGGTTTTCGCTTCGACACCGGACCGTCGTGGTACTTGATGCCTGGCGTCTTTGAACACTTTTTCGGCCTGCTGGGAACCAGCACAGCGGAACAGCTCGATCTTCAAACACTCAATCCCGCCTACCGTGTGTTCACTGAACCAATGCACGACGACGGGCGGCAGGATCCGCTCACTATCCCACTGGGCAGTGAACAAGTCATGCGGACGTTCGAGCGGGTTGAACCAGGGAGCGCACAGCGCCTCGCAGCCTACCTGGCTTCGGCAAAGCACACCTCGGACATGGCTGAACGCTTCTTCCTCTATAACCCCTTCACCAAGCTGCAATCACTACTGCAGCCCGAGATCCTGCGCGCCCTGCCGGAGCTGGCCCGCCTCCTGCTCACTCCGCTGGAAAAGTTTGTCTCCCAGCGTTTTCACCACCCTGTGCTGCGCCAGGTCCTGGGTTACCCGGCCGTCTTCCTGGGCACCAATCCTGCTGATGCGCCGGCCATGTACCACCTGATGAGCGCACTGGATCTAGGCGACGGCGTCCAGTACCCCATGGGTGGCTTCACACAGCTCGTGGAGCGCCTCGAAGCGTTGGCACGTGAAGCCGGCGTACGCATCCAGACCGGCGCGGAGGTCGTCCAGATCACCACCCGCGAAGCAGCCCGGGCCGGAGGCAAGGGGCATCTGGGCGGCTTGGGCCGCCGTCGTCGATTGCCTGGAACCACCAAACGCGAGGTGACCGGCGTCCGGTGGCGGGAGAAGCACGGCAGTGAGCATTTCAGCGTTGCCGACATCGTGGTTTCCGGTGCGGATCTGCACCATACGGAAACCGCCCTGTTGGCCGCTGAGGACCAGAGTTATCCGGCCACGTGGTGGCAGCGCCGAACCAGCGGTCCTGGTGCCGTGCTGGTGATGCTCGGTGTAAAGGGGCGGTTGCCCGGACTCCCGCACCATTCCTTGTTCTTCACCAGGGACTGGCAAGCGAACTTCCAGTCGATCTTCGGCAATCAGCCCAGCATCCCGGATCCCGCTTCCATCTATGTTTGCAAACCCAGCGCCACAGACCCAGGCGTTGCCCCGCCGGAGCACGAGAACCTCTTTGTGCTGATCCCCATACCCGCGGACCCCGGGATCGGATCAGGCGGCCCGGACGGCGCAGGTGACTCCCTCATCGAGAGGACTGCCGACGCCGCCATCGACCAGATCGCGGAATGGGCCAACATTCCTGATCTCCGTGAACGGATCGTGGTCCGGCAGACCATCGGACCCGGAGATTTCTCCCGCGACTACAACTCCTGGCGCGGGGGCATGCTCGGCCCGGCACACACCCTGGGACAGAGCGCAATGTTCCGTGCCCAGAATGCTTCCAAGCGGGTGACGGGGCTGTTCTACGCCGGTGCCACCACCGCACCAGGCGTCGGCGTGCCCATGTGCCTCATCAGTGCGGAACTGGTTCTGAAAAGGATTCGCGGTGACAACAGCCCCGGGCCCACCGTTATCGACCCCAGCCGCATGAAGCGTACCGCCGGCAGGTTGCCCTGATGGGAATCGTCTATCTGGCTGTGCTGCTGATCGGCACTATGTGCATGCTGCTGCTGGACCACCGGTTCCGGTTGTTCTTCTGGCGCGACGCCAGAGCTGCGGCGATCGTGACCGCCGTCGGGGTTTTGTTCCTGCTCGGCTGGGACCTGGCCGGAATCGGTTTGGGAATCTTCCTGCGGGGTGAGGGCGCAATCGCAACCGGGGTGATGCTCGGACCGCAATTGCCCCTTGAAGAGCCTGTCTTCCTGCTGTTCCTGGTGCTGTGCACGATGGTGCTTTATACAGGAGCGCGGAAGATGCTTGCCCGCTCCATGCTGCCTCATGAGGGCGACCGGCGGCTTGAAGATCGGCGACTTGAAGATCGGCGACTTGAGAAGAAGAACCTATGACTTACCTATGGCTCTCGCTCGTGTTCGTTGCGGTCGCGGTCGTTGTGGGCGTGGTTTGTGTCCGGAAGTGCGCCAACTCCAGCGAAGCCATGCAGCATTGGAAGGCGGCTGGCCTTGCCTTCGGGGCCCTGGCGGTGCTGACGGCTGTATTCGACTCCGTGATGATCGGGATGGAGCTCTTCCACTACGACGCCTCACACATTCTGGGCCTGACGATCGGGCTGGCGCCGGTAGAGGACTTGGCCTACCCCTTGGCGGGCGTGCTGGTTCTTCCCGGGCTCTGGGTTTGGTTGACGCGGGGGCGGGAGGCGGCACCGCGCAGTAACCTCAAAGGTCTCATCCCCCAAGCCCTGCTCGCGTCACGGCCCATTAGTTGGATCAACACGGCATATCCGTTCGCTGCAGCGATGTTCCTGACCACCCGAGAGGTCAACTGGGTACTGGTGGTCGGCACGCTTTATTTCCTCATCCCCTACAACCTGGCGATGTACGGGATCAACGATGTGTTCGACTACGCCTCGGACCTGCAAAACCCTCGAAAAGGCGGCATTGAAGGCGCCCTGCTTCAACCAAGGCTGCACCGGCCAATGCTATGGCTCGCCGCCATCACCAATGTGCCATTCCTTGTGGTGCTGGCGGTTGCGGGTGGCCCCGCTACTTGGCTGGGCATCGCTGTGAGCGCCTTCGCCGTGGTCGCCTATTCCGTGGCGGGACTACGATTCAAGGAACGTCCTGTCCTGGACTCACTGACGTCGAGTACGCACTTCGTGAGTCCCGCCGTCGTGGCTCTGACGTTGGCGGGTGCCGAGATCACGCCGGGACTGATGATCCTGCTCGCCGCATTCTTCTTGTGGGGCATGGCGGCTCACGCTTTTGGAGCCGTCCAGGACATCGAACCGGACCGGCAGGCAAATATCGCCTCCATAGCGACAGTCTTCGGTGCCCGTCGAACGGTGCGGCTCGCCGTCGTACTCTGGCTTGTTGCGGGTCTCGCCATGCTGGCCACGCCGTGGCCCGGGCCGCTCGCAGCGGCAATCTCCGTCCCATATATCGCCAATTGCGCTCCCTGGTGGAACGTCACGGATACGACGGCGGCACGCACCAACACTGCATGGCGCCGTTTCATCTGGCTCAACTACGGATCGGGTTTCCTGGTCACGCTGATATTGATCCTGCAGTGGAACCTGACGTCATGAAGAGTTGGATTCCGGGCCCTGGGGTTGTTCATCAGTTGGGTCTTCGTCGATCGTGTCCACGGCCTGGCGCATGTGCTCAAGAAAGTCCATCACCACGCGTGCTTCTTCCGGGCTCAGCGCGCTTGCGACGTCCAAAATCCGGCGATGCATTCCGCCCAGTGTGTGCCGGACTTCCTGGTCCGAACCGGCTGTAGGCCGCAGAATCAAGGCCCGACGATCCGACGGATGCGGTTCCCGCCGGATGTGTCCGGATTCCACCAAACGATCAATCAGTGTGGTCATTGACGCTGACGTTATGCCCAAGCGATCGCCCAGGTCCTTGGGTTTCATCACCTTGCCCGCCGCTTCCGCTTCGAAAAGGTACCGCAAGGCCAAGAGGTCCTTTTCACCCATGCCCATGGCCGAACGGGTCCGCCTACGCATGGCCTGTTCCGAGACACGATAATCCCGGAGGGCATTCAGGACATCAACGGCAAGGGCTTTCTGCCCAGGGTCCTTGCCATACCAATAGCCCTTAGCGTGGCCGTTTGCGTCCATCCCATGATCCTTCGATAAGCGTGAAGCTTGTTTCCCTAGCATCTGATCCTAATTCACTGCGCTGAGTGAACACAGGGAGGCATGATTCGGACGATCCTGAACAAGATTTCGAGGGTTTTCCACATAGGCATGTTGGCAGGTCCCTAACGAAAAGGAGTGGTGCCAAAGTATGGGTATGGAGCGGAACGGAGAGAGCCAAACAGCTACGGCGGTTTCCGCCGTGCCTGTTTCATTGCCTGTGCCTGGTGGCTCTGGGGTTCAGGAGCTGCTGGCCGTGCTGGGCTCTTTCCGAATCGGTGCAGGCAGCAACGAGTTGATCGATCAGATTCGTGGCCTGGAAGACGCGAAATCAGCGATCGCGGCGGTGCAGGCGCGGGCAGCGGTCGCGTTTGACCTGGCCCAGCGCCGCGAACAAACCGCCACCGGCGTCCCCTCCCCGGATCTCGGCCAGGGTGTCGGCGCGCAGATCGCCCTCGCCCGGCGGGAATCACCCAACCGCGGTTCCCGCCTCCTCGGACTCGCCAACGCCCTCGTGTCCGAGATGCCCCGCACCATGGCCGCCCTGGAAACCGGGCAACTGAACGAATGGCGGGCCACCCTGCTCGTGAAGGAAACAGCCTGCCTCTCCATCGAAGACCGCGCCGCCGTAGATCAGGAACTCGCCCCCGACACCGGAACCTTCAACGGCGCCGGCGACCGGACCATCACCGCCCTCGCACGAGCCGCCGCCTACCGCCGCGACCCACGCACCGTCACCCAACGCGCAGCCCGCGCCGCGACCGAACGGCACATCAGCCTCCGCCCAGCCCCGGACACCATGACCATCCTCACCGCCCTGCTCCCGGCAACCCAAGGCGTCGCCGCCTACACCGCCCTCACCCGGGCCGCCGACTCAGCACGCGCCGGCGGAGACACCCGCACCCGCGGACAAGTCATGGCCGACACCCTCGTACAACGCCTCACCGGCACCCCCGGCGGCATCAGCGCCATCAATATCCAGCTCGTCATGACCGACCGCACACTCTTCCAAGCCGACACCGAACCAGCACGGCTCCAAGGCTACGGAACCGTCCCCGCCGGATGGGCCAGAACCCTCCTCACCGGAGCACAATCCGGGCTGGATGCAGGGGTGAGGGCAGAAGCGACGGCAGAAGCGACGGACGGAGCCGAGGGGAAGGCCTTCAACGTCTACCTCCGCCGGCTCTACACAGCCCCCGCCAGCGGCGAACTGCTGGCCATGGACTCCAAAGCCCGGCTCTTCCCACCCGGGATGAGACGCTTCATCCAAACCCGGGACGACACCTGCCGCACACCCTACTGCGACGCGCCCATCCGCCACATCGACCACATCATCCCCTGGCACAACGGCGGACCCACCAGCCTGGAAAACGGCGCCGGGCTCTGCGAAGCCTGCAACCACACCAAAGAAAACCCCGGCCGGAACGCAAAAACAATCCCCGGCAGCCGACATCACCTCGAAATCAGCACCCCCACCGGCCACACCTACCAATCCAAAGCCCCACCACTGCCAGGCCACACGCGCTTTCCGGCAATTTCACCAACACCGCCTTCACCGGCACCTACTTCACCGGCGCCTCCTTCACCCGTGCCGGCAGAGGCGCCCGAAACGGCGTCATGGTCACCAGCTTCGCCAGCCTCCCACTTCTCCATGGCTGGGATGCGGCTGGAAAACGGCGTGCTGCACCGCAGCAGTTGGAACTGACACCGGAGCGGATGCCGGTATGAGGACTATGTCGAACCAGGACTATGAAGAACCAGGGCTATCCCGAACAGTGGCTATGCCGAACAAGCTTCCTTCAATGCCTGGACCGACTCAGCCGGGACGTCGTCGCCAGCCTCAGCAATCTGGTTCAGCGGAGTCGTGATTTCAGCCGGAACACCGGCGGTGCGGGCAGCGGTGACCAGCCCACTGAGTACCTGCTTGTCCTCAACACTCACCAAACCGTCCTGGACCACAGCACAAATTTGTTTGTTGACCTCCCCGGCAGCAGCAGTGGCTACCTTCGAGGCTGCATCGCTGGCAGCATTCCCGGCGGCTTCCTGCACGGAGCCGCAGCCGGCGAGGAGGAGGAAGAGGGGCACGGCGGACAACGTTGCAAGGCGGCGATTCATGCGTTCCACCCTAACAATCCCAACCGGAGTGCAGGCTGGGGATGGCCTGGCTGCCCGCACCAACGCCCGAACCCATCCTGCCCCTTTCACAGATAACGTAATGATTGACATGACATAACTCACATTCTGTAAGCTTGATTGAAAGTCACGCAGCCGGCTTCCCTCGCACTATTTCGGGAGGTCCGCATGGCCCCCAATTCCCTCAAATCCGAGATCCTTCTCGCACATGGAGTCGCGCCTTCCGCGGCTGCTGTCGCTCGACGAAGGGCAGCCGGGCACCATGTAGCGCCCAACAAACCCGACGCCCTCCTCGGGGCGATAGCCGTACGGCAACTGTTCCACCGTTGGCCTTTGGTTCCATCCCGCGAGCTTGAACGCATCCGCCACGTCCTCATCCATTGCGATCAGCTGGGCTCGGCCGATACCCATCATTTGTCCGAGCCGGCCCAAGCGCTTCTGGAGCTCATCAACAACGAGTTGGATCGGCGTCGCGCATTTGGTCATCAGCAAGGGGCCAACACGCAGGGGGCCGAAACAGATACGGCAGAGGCAATGCAGCCGGGTGCCGCTTAATGGCGGGGCATTTCGAAGTCGTTGATGCCACTGGCGGCGACTGCAGGGTACGCCTCGTCGATGATGACGGGATCGAACTCGCGCTAACCGTCACTTATAGGGACAAAGGCGCAGCAGCCAAGGCTATTTACACGCTGAGGGAAATCGCAGCGAGTGGCCTCATCGAGGACCACACATCGACGTTTCCCTCGCGTCACTGAGCCGCATTAGCGGTTGCTCCCACGAGGGAACAACCGCTAATACTGCAACCGACCCAAAGAGCCGTGCCGGCCTATGCCCGAACGATTGGCAGTCCTGCCGTCGGGAAGACGCTGGGAAAGATCGACGGCGGCGGGACGGGTACAGTCTCCAGCGGCACCGTGATGGTGTCCGCGCTGACTGTGACGTCGTGATCCCGAACCCGAATCGGCAGTGGTTCCTCGCTGTAGCCTGAGCCGGTAACGAGCGCCAGCGCGATGGATCCCTGAATGAGTTCCACAGACAGCAAGCGACCACGCACCTTGAGCCGGAAGGAGAGGCCGTCCCACTCCACGGGCAGCCGCGGATCGAAGCGCAGTACCTCGCCTTGGTCACGCATTCCGGCGAAACCGCAGACCAACGAGCTCCAAATTCCGCCGGTGGACGCGATGTGGACGCCATCGATCGTGTTGCCGTGTGAGTTGTCCAGGTCAATGAACAACGCTTCGGTGAAATGCTTCAGTGCGACGTCGCCATACCCAACTTCGGCAGCCATGATGCCCTGCACGCAGGCGGACAGGGTGGAGTCGCCGGTGGTGATGGGATCGTAGAAGTCGAAGGCACGCTGCTTTTCCTCGGCTGAGAAGTCCTGCCACTGGAGGAACATAGCTAGAACGGTATCGGCCTGCTTAAGGACCTGGTGCCGGTAGATCACCAACGGGTGGAAGTTCAGCAGGAGAGGGTACTTGGACTTGGGCGTATTCCAATCCCAAGGCTCCAAGGTCATGAAGTCGTTGTCCTGGCTGAAGACCTCCAAGTGGGGATCGTAAGGGAGGGACATGCGCTCGGCAGCTTGGCGCCACACCAAGCGTTCCGTGTCAGCGATGCCCTCGTGTTCCAAGGCAGCCGCGGCACGGAGGTTAAATCGCGCCATCACGTTGGTGTAGAGGTTGTCGTTGACCACGGCGGTGTATTCATCGGGCCCGGTGACGCCGTGGATGTGGAAGAGGCCATCCTTGCCGAAGAAGCCCAGGGAGACCCACATGCGTGCAGTCTCAATGAGCAGGTCGGCACCGATGTCGGCGCGGAAGCTGGCGTCGCCGCTGGCCCACTCGTAGCGGTTGGCGGCAAACGCGATGGCCGCTGCGATGTGGAATTGCGCTGTTCCGGCGGCGTAGTAGGCACTCGCCTCCAGGCCATTGATGGTTCGCCACGGGAACAGGGCACCGTCCACACTGAGTTCCTTGGCGCGGACACGCGCGTCCGGAAGCATGGCGTGCCGTGATTCGAGCACTTTCCGTGCACCGTCGGGATTGGTGTACGTCAGATAAGGGAGCAGGTAGACCTCCTGGTCCCAGAAGTAGTGGCCCTCGTAGCCGGAGCCACTTACGCCCTTCGCGGGAATGCCGGCGACCCCGGCGCGGGCTGTTGCCTGCGCCAGCTGGAAGAGCGCCCACCGCACGGCCTGCTGGAGTTCGGGCTGGCCGCCGATTGCCACGTCCGCGGTTGTCCAGTACTGGCTGTAATGGGCCTGGCTCTGCGCGAGGATTTCGGAGAACGGCACCAGGTTTGCCTCGGCGTCCGCCGTCAGGCTCTCGCCGCCGTCGTCATCGTCCGTCAGGGTGCGCCCCGCCACGACGTAGCTGACCGTTTTCTCCAGGCGGAACGCTTCTCCGCTGTTGATGGCCAGGACGTAGCGGACGGACGATTCGTCCTCGGCCACGACAGTTTCGAAGGGCTGGCCTTCCGCGGAGATCCAGTGGTCCACGGCCATCGCGATGCGCTGGTGGGATTCGGAGGTCTCCCATGCCAGGCGCAGGGAGCCATCGGCACCCTGGAGGTGCAGCGGCAGCAGGACACGGCCGGCGTGCCGGCCGGATCGCCTGGGGTCATGGACCGAGTGGTCCTCCACTGGCTGGTCCTGGCGGTTTACGACGCCGGAAACGATGTCCGCGGACACGTCGCGGTCAGCGCTCACGGTCAGTTCCAGGCCAAGACATCCGCGCGAATCGAACCCGACAGCGCGGCGCTCCACCGTGGTGACCGTAGCCCCGGAGCGGCAAGCCCAGGTGGTGGTTTCCTCATAGACGCCTGTGGAGAAGTCCACACTTCGGTGATAGTCCAGCACCGTGGATTCGGCCAGGCTCAGGGCCTCGCCATCGATTGATACCGTGAAATTGTTGGCGTCCGGGACGTACACAATCCGCTGGCCCGTACGCGCAAAGCCGTACGCATTCTCGGCGTGCTTGATGTCCCAGATTTCGTGGAAGCCGTTGATGAACGTGCCGGGAAGTTCGCCGTCGCCACGCGTGGAATGGGCGCCACGGACGCCAAGGTGGCCGTTGCCAAGGGCGAACAGCGTTTCCAGGGTTCCCTCGTCACCGGGGACGTGGATACTTTCCACGAGCTTCCAAGGCTCGCAGGGAAAGCGCAGCCGATCAGAGCTGATGAGTGCCATGGGCTAAAGAGGTCCTTCGAAAAGTAGGGTCAGAGAAGATCGATGAGGTCGTCGACCACAAGGGTGGCGCCGGCGTCGAGCAGTGTTTGGCGGCCAGCGCCGCGGTCCACGCCGATGACGGCCTGGAAGTTGCCGGCGCTGCCGGCCTGCACGCCGGAAACGGCGTCTTCCACCACGATGCATTCCTGGGTGGGGACGTCCAGCAGGGACGCCGCGTAGGTGAATGTGGCCGGGTCAGGCTTGCCCGGAAGTCCGACGGCGGCGGCCACCTGGCCATCGACGACCACCGTGAAGTGGTGGTCAAGTCCGGCTGCCTTCAGTACGGCGGGGGCGTTCCGCGAGGAGGACACGACGGCAACCTTGAGTCCCAGCTCAAGCGCGGCGTTGATGAACTTGACCGAGCCGGGGAAGGGCTCGACGCCGCGGGTGTCCACGATCTCGTTGAAGATTGCGTTCTTGCGGTTTCCCAGGCCCTGCACGGTTTCGTTCGTGGCGGCATCATCCAGCGGACCTTCCGGCAGCGTGATGCCGCGCGAGGTCAGGAAGTCCCGGACGCCGTCGAAGCGTGGCTTGCCGTCGATGTGATCGAAGTAGTCGCTTTCCTGGTATCCCTGCGGGTGCCCGGCATCGGCGAGGTAGGAGTCGAACAGCTCCTGCCAGGCTTGCTCGTGTACCACGGCAGTGGGCGTCAGCACGCCGTCGAGGTCGAACAAGAGCGCCGAAGCACCAGTCCAGGCATTACGAAGATCAGTCATGTGCATAGTTCCGTTCAGCGCTTGTGGCGCGTGGTTTTGCGTTCGATGAGCTTGGTATCGAGCAGGTGGTTGGAGGGTGGGTTGGGGGGATCTGTATTTAAAAGTCGTTCGCACAGCAGGTTCGCGGCGAAGGCACCTTGGTCGGCAACGGGTTGCGCCACAGTGCTCAGTCCAAGGAACCAGCTCATGGGGTGGTCATCGATTCCGATCACGGAAACGTTTTTGGGCACGGACAAGCCATGCTCCCGCAAGGCCATCAGCGCGCCGAACGCTGCTTCGTCACAATGGGCGAACACTGCAGTGGGCCGTGCGCCGCGGGTGATGAGTTCGGTCATTGCCCGGCGGCCGTCGTCGATGCTTGGCCCGGCAGCCACCACAAGGTCCGGGTGGACGGTGAGGTGGTGTTCATCCAGTGCACGCCTGAAGCCGTGGAACCGTGGGGTCTCAGTCACAACGGAGTGTTCATTGCTCGAGAGAACGGCCAAGTCCCAATGGCCCAGCCCCAGCAGGTGTTGGGTGGCCTGCCAAGCTGCGTGCTCGTCATCGATACCAACATTGTCCCACGGAACATTCCGCATGCCCACGCTGGCGACTGGCAGCCCGGAAGCCTCCAAGGCTTCCACTTCCCCGGGGTCGAGGTCAACATTGAGCAGGAGCAGCCCGTCCACCCTTTGCGCCAACCGTTCAAGATCGCCGAAGACCTGCTTACGCACGCTGGTCTTGTTGCGAAGGCTGATCAGGACGGTGTCGTAGCCGCTGTCACCGAAGACCTCTTCTGCCGCTTCCACCGCCTGCGCGAAGAACCAGGCTGTAGCGGTGGGGGCGATGATGGCCACGGAACCCGTGCTGCCACCCGCCAGTCTCGATGCTGCTGCCGAGGCTTTGTAGCCCAGCTTGTTTGCGGCTTCCGCCACTTGCCGTTGGGCCTTTTCGGAAACGTTGGGGAGATTCCTCAGAGCCCTGGACACCGTACAAATGGACAATCCGGAGAGGACTGCGACGTCCTGGATTGTCACCCTGTGAGTCCTAACCATGCAACACGGCCTCAACCCTTTCCATACTCGATTACACGTTGGGATAACGGCACTGCACCCGGGGAGAGCTCCCACATTGGGGCGGCCGCAAGCCAAAAGTGTAAGCGCTTACAATTTTGTCATTCAATAGTGTGTGGTCGAATGCGAATTTGTGACGCGAATCTCACGGAAAGGTTGATTCTGAGGGGCTGATGCCGTCTAATCCGGAGCTTGCGCCTAAGCTCCCGTTCACCGTCAGTGCCCGTTCAAAACCCTCAGTGCCCGTTCAAAACCCTCAGTGCCCGTTCAAAACGTAGTACCGAAGGAACGCGCTGACATCCACCAGCTCCGCAGGCTCGATCCTGTGCCCCATTCCCGGGTACGTCCGCGCCGTCAGGGCAACGTTCGCGTGCAACCACTCTTCAGTGTGGGCGATGGCGTCTTCATTGATCACCGGGTCCGCCTTGTCGCGGCCCCAAAAGAACGGCGGAGGCGAATCGAAGGATTCGCTGAGCGCCAGGAGGTCGTTGTCCAGGACAAACCCGGACAGGCCAACCGTTGCCTTGAAAGCGTGGGGCCGCAGCCGCAGGAGCGTGCTGGCCATGGCCATTCCCTGCGAGTAGCCGAGCAGGCTGACGCTGCTGTGGTTCTCTTTCACGGTGTTGATCCAGTTGAAAACGGAGTTGGTTGAAGTGATGACGTCGGCGAAGTCGTTCGTCAGGAAGTAGTCCAGGAGGAACCAACCGTAGTGGTCGCCAATTTCCTTCGGGCCGCGAAGGGCCGCACAGGTGAATTCCGCGGGAAGAAACGGAAACAGGTCCATCATGCGCTGCTCGCTGGTGCCGTAGCCATGCATCATCACCAGCAACGGGGTGCCCCCGCGCTGGTTTTCGGGCTTCGACCAGACCACTGAATCCATGGAACGAGCCTAGTAGACTGGCCCCATGACACCGCAGGAACTGGCCAACCTGGCCCATCTGCGGCGCGCCCGCGATTTCATCGATCGCGAGTACGCGCGGCCTTTGGATGTGCCCACTATGGCGGCCGGTGCCCTCATGTCCCCCGCGCATTTCTCCCGCCAGTTCAAGGCCGCATACGGTGAATCTCCCTACAACTACCTCATGACCCGGCGCATCGAACGTGCCATGGCCCTGCTGCGGGCCGGAACCAGCGTTACCGATGCTTGCATGGAGGTGGGCTGTACATCCTTGGGCTCCTTCAGTTCACGCTTCACGGAGATCGTCGGCGTAACGCCCAGCGAATACCGCTCGCGCGAGCACCATGCAGTGAAGGCGATGCCCACCTGCATCGCGAAGCAGCAAACGCGCCCTGAAAGAAACGGCAGTAAGAACCTGAGCAGGATTGAAGAAGCGCCGGTCTCACAGCTGCAATAGCGTGTGAGACATGAACATTTCATTGAAGTACGCACACGTCACCGTCAACGATGTCGATGAGTCGCTCGCCTTCTACCGCGACGCCCTCGGCCTGGAAGTCCGGAACGACGTCGGCTCGGACGGCCAGCGCTGGGTCACCCTGGGCAGCGATGCCCAGCCGGACCTCGAACTCGTTCTTTCCCCTCCGCACGCCGGCCGCTCCCAGGCTGATGGCGACGCCATCCAGGAGCTGCTCACCAAAGGCGTCATGCCCATGCTCGTCTTCAACACGGACGATCTCGACGCGACGTTTGAAAGGCTGCGCGCGTCGGGTGCCGAAGTGCTCCAGGAGCCGATTGTGCAGCCTTGGGGGCCCCGCGACTGCGCCTTCCGCGATCCATCCGGGAACATGATCCGCATCAACCAGGGCTAACGCCCCAGTATCAGTACGACGACGGCGGGTACCCGGCGCACTTACCGGGCCTGCCGCCGTCGTGCTTTCCGCAGGTCATCGTACTTTCCGCGGAATGTGGGGTGATTTTCCCGGTTCCGCAGCCACCAATCAGTGGCTCAACAGGCCAGCGCTTGAGCGTTCGCCGTACTCGTGCGTCGAGGCGATGGCAGCGGAAACGACATCGGAGAGCCTGAGCCGCCGGTTGTAAGCCTGACGCTGAAGACGTTCACCCGTGCCGCGGCGCAGGATCTTCGCCACGCCGGACCGGGCGAGTGCCAGGTCCCCGGATCTAGTCAGCGCCCCGCGTACGTGCCTCAACAAGGCCCCCGCTACATCCGCAGCAGGATAGGGCCGGTGGTCCGTCGGGTGTATCAGTTGATCGTTGATGCCAAAGCGGCTGGACCGCCAGTTGGCCATGCGCAACAGGCTGGTCAAAGCGTCCGACGGCGGCTCCCCCTTCCGCCATTGTGTCGCCGCGGTCTCCACCAAAGCCCGGGCAATCACCGCGATGGTGAGTGCGTCTTCGGCGTACAGGCAGACGTCTGCGATGCGGAGTTCAACAGTGGGATGGCCTCTGGAAAGGCGGGCATCGAAGTAGATCATGCCCTCGTCCAAGGGGACGCCTGTGCCCAGGAGGTTCGCGAGCACCCCGCGGTAGCCTTCTGCCGAACCGAAGACATCCATTGGCCCGGCCGTGGGCCACCTGTTCCAAATTTGGGTCCGGTAACTGGCAAAGCCTGTGTCGGAGCCCATCCAAAACGGAGAATTGGCACTCAATGCCAGGAGCACAGGCAGCCATTGGCGCATCCTGTCCAGGACGCCCACGCCTTCATCCGGCGATTCGATCGCCACGTGGACGTGGAATCCGCAGGTTAGCTGCTCGCGCGAAATAAGGCCGAACTCGGTGCCCATGGTTGCGTAGCGTTGATTGCCCAGGGTGGGCGTCGCATGGAATTCGGGGGGTGTGGCCAAGGCTGCCACCCTGGCGCCCAAGGTCCGTGCAGCCGAGTCGGCCAATGCCCGGCCAAGGCGTATCTCGTCGCGAAGCTCCGCTGCTGTCCGGCAAGGCCGGGAATTCACCTCAATCTGTTCCTGTTTGAACTCGGACTTGAGGGAATCCCCGGCTTCCGGATAAGTTGCCTCGTTCATGTGGGGTTGGGCAGCTATGTCCAGAATGCCGGCAGCAAGCGGTAGCGGCATCCCGTCAACGGGATCTGCGATCAGCAACTCTTCCTCGACGCCAAACGTACGCATAGCTACCCTCCCCGCAGTAACGAAATTAGATGCCGCGGTTATCCCACGTGGCGCGGAACCTCCATCTGGAAACCGCAGCGGCAATGGAGCACCTGCGTTTGCAGATAGACCTCGAACAGGCTCGGGCCGTCCGGGTCGTCGGTGCTACGGGGTGGCTCGATGATGCTCTCCGAGGGGCGTCCCAACGTCATGGGCTCGCCGCAATGCGTGCAGCTGAACCACAGGCCGGATGCGGACGTAGACAGGAATTCGGCTTGGATCTCCGGTACTAGTTCAACCAGGGGCACGGGGTGGGCGTAAAACGTATCGCACTCACTGCAGGTATAGCTGACTTCAACGATTTCGGACTGGTTTGGCTCTGCTTCTACGACGGTCTCAACAAAAATGTACGAATCAGTATTGCAAACAGTGCACCAAGGCCGTGTGGCGGTGTCAAAAGTTGCGGGTTTCGCCCCAACCATGGGTTTAGGGGCGGGAATAGGGGATCCAAGCGTCATTGCCATTCTCCTTTATGCACGTATCCACCGCGAGGTGGGTTCCGACAACATATTGAATCGCGTCGGGAGAAGCTGATTGCTCCTCGAGGAGGCCTGCATGGATGCACGCGGCGAGCCGGCCGATTGTGGCCACAGCTTAAGGTGCAGTTCTTGGACCATCTTGGATGGCTTCAGGTCATGAGTCTCCAAGGGCTATCTGCTTAACCCACCTATGAATGTAGTTCATCAGTGGCGGGCGTCACAAGTGTGCAAGGTCCGTCACACGTCCTAACGGTGGGATGGAAACTCCGGCGACAGCCCTTAGGGCTCAAAGTGCGCTACGGGAGCTTCGGCCGCCACAGCCTTGATGAGCTGCTCAGCCACGTCCCTGAGTTTTTGGTTGCGACCGTTGGAAGCCTTGGTGAGGATCCTGAAGGCCTCATCCTGGCTACAGCGGTTTTGGCCCATAATGATGCCGCAGGCCAAGTCGATCACTGTCCTGGACTGCATTGCCGCCTGAAGATCCTCGGCATGCTGCTGCTTGACGCCGATCCTCACGGCCAACCTCAATGAACGCTCGGCCTGGCTGGCGTACAACTCACAATTCCGGATTGTCTCGTCGTCGTAGACATTGGCCTTCGGGGCGAAGAAGTTCAGGGCTGCCGTAGCCCCCTCATCCAACTCCAGCGGGACGCAAAGGGCCGAAAGGTGCCCGCGTTCCGCGATGACAGTGCAGTACTCGGACCATCTTTCCTCGGTGGAGGTATCGGGCACATGCACCGTGGCATGGGTGCGCATGGCCTCCAGGCAGGGGCCATCGCCGTAAGCTTGCTGAACTTCATCGATCAGCCTCGCTTCATGGGTACTTCCGGCCACGGTTGCAGTGCGGCGGCGCCTGCTCAAAGTGATGCCGCACAGGACGTCCAGGCCTACGGCTTCGGAAACGGAGGCCGCGGAGAAGACGGCAAGATCATGCAGGAATCCCGCTACATCATCGCTGTCGATCACCAAGTCCTGAAGTTGTTCAGGCACCGAAACATCGTCAAGCGATGGGACAGTATCCGGCGGCGCTGGGACATCGTCCGGCACCGCAAAATCAACGTGCATTTCGTCCATGATTCAGTTTACGATCGTCCGGAGCCAACTCGTCACTCCCGGAAGAACAAGCTCCAGAATCCTTGCATCTGCCGTGCACCTATGTGCACAATCTAGCTAGAGTCCGCATTGGCGGACAGGCTTTACAGCTCATGCAGACGGGCACCCCGCATTAACAATGCAGAGGTAAATCCCATGTCGGCCCAGCCCGAGTCAAGAGTTCCCGACGAAGCCCACCAACCAGACGACCCCCTATGGTGTACACGCTGCAATACTGACCAACATTTGGTGGTGGATTCGATCCAATCGCACTATCCTCCCTCCCCCAACACGGTAGATGTGGCCTACGAATGCCACGCCTGCAATTACTCCTACGACCAGACCGCCACGGTACAAAGAGTGGCTGTCGTCCTGAACCGCCCCGGGGTTTCCCAGGGAGTACTGCAGTTCGGGGGCCAGTACTTGCATTGTGGGGAACCCATGAGGACCAGTAGTTGCGAGCTACGGCGGATCCAGGCCCCGCTTGTCCTGAAGCCTGGTGGCCAACTACGAATGTACGAGGTCATCATCAATACCCGCATCCTCCGCTGCCCGTGCGGCTTCCGCATGGAAATCCCGGACTAGATGCGGTAATCACGCCCCCTAGCAACGAAACCAGTTTTAACAGAGGTAGAGGAACAGGAAGGGAAAACATGCAGACGGATTCAAAGAAGGACGAGTCTCCAGTTACCGGCACTGATCACAGGCCGGTTAGAAAGCACAAGCTTCCGGATCCGCCGGACCCGGACAATCTTCCGATCGACTACCCAGGCTCCGGGTGGGACATCAGCAGGTACTCGCCCAGCGTCGCGCGCGAACTTCATCGGCGTGCCACGCACCTACGGGGCGTTTGACCTTGACTGACTTCCCGCCGGACCCTTCGCAACCGGATCCCACCCGGAAAGATCCCACCAGGGAACCGGGACCCACACCGGAGCCGGTTCCCTTGCCGGAACCAGGGCCTCCCCCGGTCCCGGACCCGACGCCGGGGCCAACAGTGCCGTCACCACCGGCGCCGCCGGGTCCCGGACAGCCGCCTGGACAGCCACCTCTTTAGGAGGTTTCCAACCCCATAGACCGGATCCTGGCAAATCCCCCAGTCAGGACCCGAAGGAGGGCATGCCGCACTACAGGGAGTGTGGCATGCCCTTTCGCGTGCCCGAAACTTTGGCGTGCCCGAATTTTGGCCTGCCCGTAGCCAGCCAGCCTCAACGCCCTACGAACAGCTAACCCCCCATCCAATCTTTGTTTATGTTGGTTTCTATTGACTTACCAACACAAACAAAGATAGAGTCAAGCAATTCCACATCGTTGTGACAGCAGTCACCTGATGGGCTGCACTGACAAATGGCTTTACCGCAATGGAGGGTAAGTGTTCGCTGAAGAGCGCCAACAACTGATCTCCGCACTCGTCGCAGAGCGCGGACGGGTGAGCGTCACTGACCTCGCCGACCGTTTCAGCATCACCACGGAAACCATCCGCCGTGATCTCGCAGCTCTCGAAGTTTCGGGGAGCCTGCGCCGCGTTCATGGTGGGGCTGTCCCCTCAGACCGCTTGAGTACCCGCGAGGAAAGCATCCTGGAGCGCGCCATCCAGCGCCAATCCGAGAAACACCGCATCGCAGCTGCCGCGCTCGCCCTGATTCCGGAACTCACCACGGGCAGCATCCTGCTGGACGCAGGCTCGACAACGGAAACCCTGGCAGACCTGCTCGCCCAGCGCACACCTGCAGCCAACGGCAACGAAGAACTCGTGGTCATCACCCACGCCATTCCCATTGCCGGCAAGCTGTCCTCCACAGCGGGCATCGCCCTTCAGATCCTGGGTGGCCGGGTACGCGGGCTGACCCAGGCCGCCGTCGGACAGTCCACAGTGGAGGCCGCTTTCAGGCTTCGTCCTGATATCGCCTTCGTCGGCGCAAACGGCATCCACGCCACCTTCGGGCTAAGTACGCCCGATCCTGAAGAAGCCGCGGTAAAAGCCGCCTTCGTTAAGTCAGCCCGCCGCGTTGTGGCTTTGGCCGATTCTTCCAAGCTGGACGCCGAGACATTGGTCCAGTTCGCCACCCTGAAGGATGTTGACACTTTGATTACAGACAGTGAACCCTCCGCTGAACTCAGCGCAGCCCTGGCCGAAGCCGGCGTTGACGTGGTGATCGCATGATCGTCACACTCACGGCCAACCCAAGCCTGGACCGCACGGTGGAGCTTCCGGCACCACTGGCCCGCGGCGAGGTACAACGTGCCGTCGCCGTCCACCAGGAGTCGGGCGGAAAAGGCGTCAACGTTTCCCGCGCCCTGGTGGCTTCCGGCCTCGAAACACTTGCCGTCCTTCCAGGCGCTGACTCGGATCCGGTACTTTCCGGACTGCACGACGCCGGCGTGCCGTTCGCTGCCCTGCCTATCGGTCAGGCGCTACGCAGCAACGTCACCCTCACCGAACCGGATGGCGTCACCACCAAGATCAACGAACCCGGCCCGGAGCTGAGCGACGAACAGCAGGAAGCCCTGATCGGGCTGCTGCTGGAGCGCTCCCGTGGCGCCAGCTGGGTGGTTCTCGCAGGCTCGCTCCCACCAGGAGTGCCCGCGGATTTCTACGCCACAATCGCTCGTCGACTCCGGTCGAACACTGATGGATCGGCCATCCCCGGCATCGCCATCGACTCTTCCGGGGCTCCGCTTGCGGCAGCTTTGAAAGGCGATGCCGCAGGAAAACCCGATCTCCTCAAGCCCAACGCCGAAGAGCTCGCAGAGCTCGCTGCCGCTGCCGGCTTCGCCATTGTCTCCACCGCCGAGGAACTGGAAGCCGACCCGGCACGAGCCGCCCAAGCTGCTGCCGCCGTCGTCGAAAGCGGTGTGGGCGCCGTTCTGGCAACACTCGGATCCAAGGGCGCAATCCTGGTGACGGCCGATGGGGCGTGGCTGGCCACGCATCCTCCCATCCAGGCCGTCAGCACGGTGGGCGCCGGGGATTCTGCACTGGCCGGCTACTTGCTGGCTGCTATCCAAGGCGGTTCCGCCCAGGACTGCCTTCGTCAGGCCGTGGCACATGGTGCCGCTGCTGCTTCGCTGCCGGGCTCCACTGTCCCTGCAGTCCACCAGACAACCCCCAACGCCGTAACCATCACGGCCCTCCAGAAGGACTAACAGTGACCCAGCTGATCACACCCCAATTGGTCATCCTCGACCAGAACCTGGGCGACTCCCCTGCCGACGTCATCCGCGTCCTGGCCGGCAAAGTCGCCGCTGCTGGCCGTGCTACCGAGGTTGAAGGGCTCTTCACTGATGCCTTCGCCCGCGAGCAGAAAACCGCTACCGGCGTCCCCGGCGGCATAGCGATTCCGCACTGCCGCTCGGCCGAAGTCACCGAGCCCGCCCTTGCCATGGCCCGCCTGTCCCACAAGGTGGACTTCGGCGCCAAGGACGGCCCGGCGGACCTCATCTTCTTCATTGCCGCCCCGGACGGCGCTGACCAGGAGCACCTGAAGCTGCTCTCCAAGCTGGCCCGCTCCCTCATCAAGAAGGACTTCACGGCAGCGTTGCGCGCGGCAGCCACTGAGCAGGACATCGTGGACCTCGTTGATGGGGCCTTGGCGGACAAGCCCGCTGCAGCTGCTCCGGCCACCGAAGCTGCTGCAGCACCCGCTGCCGCTGGGGCCACTGCCGGATCAACCACGACGGCGGCTGCCGGACCCAAGCGCATCGTCGCCGTTACAGCGTGCCCCACCGGCATCGCCCACACCTACATGGCTGCTGACTCACTGGTTGCCGCTGCCCAGGAAATGGGCGTGGATCTCCAGGTTGAGACGCAGGGTTCCTCCGGGGCCAAGCCGCTGGATCCGGCCATCATTGCCGCTGCTGACGCAGTGATTTTCGCTGTCGACGTGGACGTCCGTGGCAAGGAGCGCTTCGCCGGCAAGCCGGTCATCAACGCTCCGGTTAAGCGCGGCATCGATGAACCCACCAAGATGGTCCAGGAAGCGTTGGCTGCTGCGGATGACCCGCACGCCCGCCGCGTCCCGCACTTCGGTGCCGAAGAGCAGGCCGAGCGTGCTGCTGAGGAAAAGGGCGAGCACATCGGCCAGAAGCTCAAGCGCGCACTCCTCACTGGTGTTTCGTACATGATCCCGTTCGTCGCCGGTGGCGGCCTGCTGATTGCGATCGGCTTCCTGCTTGGCGGTTACGAAATCACCGGCTTCGCTGACAAGATGCTGGTTGAGAACAGCATCTTTAACCTGCCCACCGAGTTCCCGGACAACGCCTGGGGTCCGCTCGGCGCCTACATCGGTGCTGTGCTGTTCAAGATCGGCGCACTGTCCCTCGGATTCCTGGTTCCCGCGCTGGCCGGCTACATCGCCTACGCCATCGCTGACCGTCCCGGCATTGCCCCCGGTTTTGTTGCCGGCGCTGTATCCGGGTTCATGGGCGCAGGCTTCCTCGGGGCCATTGTTGGCGGTCTGCTGGCCGGCTACATCGCCTTCCAGATCGGCAAACTCGATGTTCCCCGCTGGCTGCGTGGCCTGATGCCTGTGGTCATTATTCCGTTGCTCGCCTCCCTGGTGGCCTCCGGCCTGATGTTCCTGATCCTTGGTGCTCCGATCGTGGCACTGACCAAGGCACTGAACACCGGCCTTTCGGGCCTCACCGGCGCAGGCGCAATCGTCCTCGGCATCATCCTGGGCCTCATGATGTGCTTCGACCTTGGTGGTCCTGTCAACAAGGTTGCGTACTCCTTCGCTGTTGCGGGCCTCGGCACGGCAACGGTGGCAAACCAGGCACCGTGGCAGATCATGGCCGCCGTGATGGCAGCGGGCATGGTTCCGCCGCTCGCCATGGCCCTGGCTACCGTGCTGGATAAGAAGCTGTTCTCCTTGGCTGAGCGCGAAAACGGAAAGGCCGCCTGGCTTCTGGGCGCATCCTTCATCTCCGAGGGCGCCATCCCGTTCGCAGCTGCTGACCCGCTTCGCGTCATCCCCGCCAGCATGGTGGGGGGCGCCGTAACCGGTGCCCTGTCCATGGCCTTCGCGGTCACGTCCAAAGCTCCGCACGGTGGCATCTTCGTGTTCTTCGCAATCGACAACTTCCTGTTGTTCTTCCTGTCGATCGCTGTCGGTGTGGTCATCACCGCGCTCCTTGTAATTGCCCTCAAGCGCTGGGCTGTCCGCAAGCCGGTTGAGGCCGAGGCAGTTCCCGTCCCAGCAGGCGTGTAAGTCCCGGCAGGCGTGTAGGCGCCGGCAGATAACCCGTCAGCCCAACAGCACCCAAGCAATCAGAGGACCAGATACATGCAGACCTTCTCAGGCGTAGGCGTAGCTCCCGGGCGCGTCCTGGCACCGGTAAAGCAGATGCCGAAACCGGTCCAGGAGCCGCACCCGAACGTCAACATTCCTGCCGACGTCACGGTTGAATCGCAGGGGCAGCGCATCAAGGACGCTGCCAAGGCGGTTCAGGCTGAACTGAGGGCCCGTGCGGCTACGGCCAACGGAGAAGGCAAGGAAGTCCTGGAAGCAACGGCTTTGATGGCCGCCGACCCCATGCTGGTGAAATCGGCCATCAAGCTGTTGTCTCCTGAGGCTCCAGGTGGTGCACGGACTGCTGAACGTGCAATCTGGGAGGCTGGCGGAACGGTGGCTGAGACCCTCAAGGGCCTGGGCGGGTACATGGCCGAGCGCGTGGCGGATGTCCTGGACGTCCGGGCACGCATAGTGTCTGAGCTCCGGGGCCTGCCGGCACCGGGGATCCCGGCCTCCGATGTACCGTTCATCCTGGCGGCTGAGGACCTGGCACCTGCTGATACTGCCACGCTGGACCCATCCAAGGTAGTCGCGCTGATTACCTCCAGCGGCGGGCCGCAGTCGCATACAGCCATCCTTGCCCGTGCTCTCGGCTTGCCCGCCGTCGTAGCCGCGCTGGGCGTGGACGAGATTGCGGATGGCACCGAGGTCTATGTGGACGGCGCCGCGGGCACCATCACAGTTGAGCCCGGTGAAGACCTGCGGTTGGCTGCCAAGGCGTGGGCCACCCAGGCTTCCACGCTGGCGGCCTTCAGCGGGAACAACACCATGGCCGACGGTTTCCGCGTGCCGTTGTTGGCAAACGTTGGCACGGGTGCGGATGCGGTCAAAGCGGCCGACGCCGGCGCCGAGGGCGTTGGACTTCTGCGGACGGAATTCTGCTTCCTGGACCGCGACGACGAACCCACTGTGGAGGAACAGATCGCGGCTTACGGAGCCGTTTTTGCAGCCTTCCCGGGTAAGAAAGTTGTGGTCAGGACCCTGGACGCGGGCGCGGACAAGCCGCTGCCGTTCCTCACCAACGCCGACGAACCGAACCCCGCACTCGGTGTCCGCGGATACCGCACGGACCTCACGTCCCCCGGCGTCCTCGAACGGCAGCTCGAGGCCATCGCCGCGGCCGAAGCAGCCAACAACGCCGAGGTCTGGGTCATGGCGCCCATGATCTCGACGGCGGACGAGGCCGCGCGGTTCGCAACGCTTTGCGCCGCCGCCGGGCTCAAAACCCCGGGTGTCATGGTGGAGGTTCCGTCGGCAGCGCTGACCGCCGCCACCGTTCTGCGCGAAGTGAGCTTCGCGTCCCTTGGCACCAACGATCTCACGCAGTACGCCATGGCAGCAGACCGCCAGCTTGGGCCGCTCGCCACCCTGAACGATCCGTGGCAGCCTGCAGTCCTGCAGTTGGTCAAACTAACGGCCGACGGCGCCGCGCAGGTCAGCGGCGAAAGCGGCACGGCCAAGCCGGTTGGCGTCTGCGGTGAGGCAGCAGCGGACCCGGCACTCGCCGTCGTACTCGTTGGACTTGGCGTGGCGACGCTGTCGATGAGTGCCCGGGCGCTTGCCGCCGTCGCGACCGTGCTTGCCACTGTGACTGTTGCCCAGGCGCAACAGCTGGCAGCGATTGCCTTGACGGCCCCCAACGCAGCCGCGGCACGCAGCGCGGTCCGGGCCCAGATTCCCATCCTGAACGAGCTCGGCCTCTAGACTTCCCACAACCACCCACATCAAAGGAGCACCAATGCCTGAACGTACCGCCACCATCGCAAGCCGCGTCGGCCTCCACGCCCGCCCGGCAGCCATCTTCGCTGAAGCCGCAGGCGACCTTGACCTTGAGGTCACCATCGCCCGCGAAGGCGAGCCTGCGGATGACGCCATGGACGCAGCGAGCATCCTGTCCCTCATGAGCCTGGGCGCCTCCCACGGCGACGTCGTAGTGCTGCGTGCCGAAGGCGAAGGGGCAGAAGCAGCCCTGGACAGCCTGGTGAAGATCCTCGAAACGGACCACGACGCCGAGTAGGACCGCTAAACCCCTCAGCGACACGGAAAAGACCTGAAGACACCCGGATTTGGGTGGCTTCAGGCCTTTTTTGTGTCCTGGACCGGAAGACCCTGGCTCTGCTTGCCAATGACGAAGGCTGCAATCGAGGCCTCAGTGGGCTTCACGTCCTGCAATTCCCCGGACAGATAGGCCTCCACGATCCTGGGGTCCACGTAGGAAGTTCGCGCCACGGTGGGGGTGTTGCCCAGCAGTTGGGCAGCGTCCTTCATGGCCTTCACCAAAGCCTGGGGCCGCGTCATGGTGCCTTCGGACTTCAACAAGGACAGGGCTGCCGCCGCGGTCCCCTTCCAAGTACGGAAATCCTTGGAGGTGTAGGCCGCTCCGGCAATTCCGCGGAGGTACTCGTTGATCATGGCAGCGTCTACCGAAACCCATGAACCATCTGACCGGTAGGCCAGCAACCGTTCCTCGCCGGGCCGGCGGGCCAGCGGCTCCAGGAAAGCTGCCAGCGCGGGATCCTGGATGGAGATGTCCCACCACTGCCCGCTCTTGCCCGGGAACTTCAGGCCCACGGCATTGTCCTTGATTCTCGCGTGCCGGCACCTGAGCGTGGTGAGTCCGTAGGAGCCGTTCTGACGCATGTAGCTTTCAGAGCCCACGCGGAGAGCGCCCAGATCCATGAGACGCACGGCTGCGGCCAGGGTCTGCTGCCTGGGAGACAAGGTGTCTTTCAAGTGCAGTGTGACAGTCCTGCGTACGCCAGGAAGCACCGAGCCCAATTCCGTGGCCCGCTGGAACTTCTCGGTGTCTTTACGTTCGCGCCACCGAGGGTGGTAGATGTATTGGCTTCGACCCGCCGCGTCCACACCCGTGGCCTGGATGTGTCCATTGATGTCGGGACTGATCCACACCTCGGTCCACGCAGGCGGGATCGCCAGCGCATTAATGCGCTGGCGATCCTCTTGGCTTACCAGGCTCCCGTCGGGAAACCTGTAACTGAACCCTTTGCCGGCCCTGCGGCGTTCAATACCGGGCTTGGAAAGGTCACTTCGCCGAAGCCTTGGCATTTTCAGTGATCGAGTTCAGGGGTGGGCTAGGCTTCGTCGGGATCCGTGACTGCGGCTCCAGCGCTCATGACCTCGGCGTTGATCATCCATACAAGCTGCTCCAGGCGGGCGATGAATTCGTGCAGCAGGTCCGCCGTTGTGGGATCTTCTTCGTCCACCTCGTCATGGACGTCCCGCATGGTCTGGACGGTCCGCTCCACACGCTCGGTGACCAGCTTGACTGCGTTCTTGGTGTTGACCAGCCCGCCAGGGAACTCTTCAAGGCGGGTGCCGGCGGAGATGGTCCCGCTCCGGCCATCGGGCAAGGCGTGAAGGGCCCTCATCCGTTCGGCGGTGTCATCCGCGAATTGACGGGTTGCCGCAACGAGTTCGTCCAGCTGGAGGTGGAGGTCACGGAAGTTCGGACCGACGATGTTCCAGTGCGCCTGCTTGCCCTGGAGTTGTAGCTCGATCAGGTCTGTCAGGACGATTTGAAGGTTGTCTGCAAGCTGCTGTGACGCTTTCATGTTTTCCTCTCCTTGGACGGTCGGTGCAAGCGAAAAACCCTGGTGTCGAATTCCTTCGATGTGGGTCATTCATCAAGTGGCGACTTCAATAACTCTTTCATAAGGTTGCTTAGTAGTACAATGAAGAGTGTTGCTGTTCACATCTGGCGAACTTCACCCCTCGGTGAGGGCCGGAAGTGGTAGCGATAAAAAGTACTTGGAGGCGGTGGAACGCTCCCAAGTAACCGTAGAAGTAAATAGGAATGCATAGTCAGGAATCCAAAGATTCTTTGCGGATTCCCCCAGAAAGGAATGTGCTGACCATGAACACGCTTCTGATCATTGCTGGTGTAGTTGCAATTGTCCTTCTCTTGGTGGGCGGCTTCTCGCAGGCCCTGAACTGGCTGCTGTGGGTAGGCGTCGTCCTCCTCGTTATCGCAGCTATCGGCTGGTTGCTCAGCTTCATGTCAGGCCGCAGGGGACACACGGTATAGAGCGCGCACCGCGACAATGACCCGCACCGGCCAAGGACTTTGGTCGGCCTGCCGATGAATACCGTGGAACGTGAGGACTGTCCCACTGCAGGCGAACTGCAAGCAGGGGCAGTCCTCCGGCGCATCCGGCACCCGGATACAGGCTCCGGAACGGGCGCTTTAGCCGCCATGTTCGCATGAAACGCAGTGTTTTACCCGCCCGTACTGGGAGGAGGTGCCACGTCAGGATCCCGCGGAGTAGGGAATTCGTCCGGCGACTCCGGAACGGGAGAAGTATCCGGGTCTTCCGGAGTGGGCCTCCCCTCAGGTGGCTCCCCCGGCCCGGGAGGCGTACCCGGCGATGGCCGCTCGGGTGTTTCACGCTCCGATCCCTGTCCTGGCAGTTCCTGCTCAGGCGTTGGTGTGCCATAGCCGCCGGCAGCGTCTTCAGGGTCAACGCGGTGTTCGTCCTGACTCATTTCTTCCTCCTTGGAAATCCTTTGAGGCCCCAAAAATTGTTCGAGGAATGCTGACAGTTCGACCGTAGTCCGGTGTAGTGTCGGCGTCCACCAATACCTATCTGGAGGTGTACGAATGGTAGAGCCGGAGCAGGTTCCCAGGACCGGCAGGAACGAATCCGTTGAAGAACGGATGGACCGCAACTGGATGGAGCTGATCCAGGAACTGCGGGTGCTCCAGACCGGCGTCCAGATCCTGGGAGGCTTCCTGCTGACCTTGCCCTTCCAAGCGCGCTTTGAGCACCTGGACGAGTGGCAACGCGGACTCTACCTCTTCAATGTCATGGCAGCGGCCCTGACAACTGCTTTGATCCTTCTTCCGGTCAGCGTGCATCGCCGCCTTTTCCGCCGGGGACTCAAAGCCACTCTCGTCTCCAGCGCCGATGCCATCACCAAATGGGCCTTGGGCGGCGTAGCCATCCTGATTGTGGGTTCGGCCACCCTGGTCTTCGATGTCACCGCCGGCCGAACAGCAGCCCTGATTGCCGGTGGCTTCATCGTCCTGGTCCTGCTGCTACTCGTTGTGGGCATGCCCATATGGCTGCAGCGGCGGGCCCTGCAAAACGGGAACGGCAAGAGCGGAAATGCACCGTGAGCAAAAGGCACATCAATACGCGAAAGGAAGCGCACCATGCCTGGAAAGAAGAATTCGAGTCTGAAGGACCCGAAGTTATATGAAGAACTCCGCGACGAGGGCGCGTCCAAGGAAAAAGCGGCCCGCGTATCCAATGCTGCGGCCAAGCAGGGACGCAAGGAAGTAGGCCGCAAGGGAGGCAAGTCCGGCGACTACGACGATTGGACTGTGGACAAACTGAAGTCCCGCGCCAAGGAACTCGGAATCAAGGGCTACTCCGGCAAGAAGAAGTCCGAGATCATTTCAATGCTGCGGAACCACTGATATTCAACAAGAAAACAGTGTAGGCCGTTCATCATCACCGGCCGACGCTGCTTCCTCATTAGTCGGTGAGCCGTATTAGTCGGTGAGCCGCGGGGCAGGCCGTAACCTTTTGAGCCAGGTTTCAGTCTGCGCAATATGTGCTGCCATCGCAGTCGCAGCCAAAGTGGGGTTTCGCTGGGCAATGGCCTCCAGGATCGCAGCGTGGCCGGCCGTGCTCCCCTCACGCACAGTGGTGCCCTCATCGCCGTCGAAAATATGGAAGTGGCCCCCACGCGAGCGGAAAAGGCGAACCAAGCCGGCCAGAGTGGCGTTACCGCTTGAGCGGCAGATTTCCTCGTGGAACTGCGAATCCAGTTCAGAATATTCGGAAGGGTCGTCCGTGCTTTCCATGCCGGCCACCAGGGCGGTCAGGGTAGCCAAGGCGGCAGGTGTGGCATTTGCGGCGGCTGCGGACGCAGCGTGCGACTCCATCAATCGTCGGATCTCGAAGAGCTCCAAAAGGCCGTCCAAGGGAAGCAAGTCGACCAGCAGCGCGAAGTTCTGAAGGATGACCGTGGGTTCCAAAGAGGAGATATAGGTCCCTGAACCGTGCCGCGACTCCATGATTCCGAGTGCTGACATGGCGCGGACAGCTTCCCGCAGGGAGCTCCGTGAGACTCCAAGCTGGGCGCACAGCTCCGCTTCGGGAGGGCATTTCTGCCCGGGCAGCAGTTCGCCGGAGGCGATCTTGTTTCGCAGGCCCTGCATGGCCGTTTCCACTGCACTCAATTAGCCGCCTCCTCCAGACTCGGTCCACGCTACAGCACCTGCGCAGGTGCGTAGTGATATGACATCTTGTCAGACTTCACATCGCAAGACATCTTATCTCTTACTGCCATACGTGGCTGTTTTGCGCATAGATTCGCGGATTTGCCGAAAGTCATCTTATGTCTTCCGAAAGTTGTCTGTTGTCTTGGCGGAATGTGTGAGGTAACTTACAGACAGTCCCGCCTCTCCGAGCAAGAAGGCCTCTGTGTACACAGCCAGCAACCTCACGGCTCCCCGTCCCATGATGACCCCGGACGGCGAGCCTTCCTCCTCCGACTGGAGCCTCACTCCCACCAAGGTCCACCTGAATCACGGCTCATATGGTTCCGTTCCTCGCGCGGCGCAGGAATTCCAGCTGGAGCTCAAGGCCCGCATGGAAGCAAACCCTTGTACGTGGTTCATGGGGCAGTACAACGCGGTGGCGGCAGCGCGTACGGAAGTTGCCGCATTCCTCGGAGTCGATGCCGCGCATATGGCACTGGTCCAGAATGCCAGCGCCGGGGTCAGTGCCGTTTATAACTCACTGGAGTTTGCACCTGGCTCAGAAATCGTGATGACGAACCACGCCTACGGAGCCGTACTGCACGGGGCTTACCGGGTGGCCCGGAGACACGGCGCTCGGGTCCGAATCGCGGAAGTGCCGCTGGATGCGGATGCCGTGACCGCAATCGCCCTTGTCATGGCAGAAGTCAGCAACAAGACGGCCCTCATCGTGGTGGACCAAATCACCTCGGCAACAGCCCGGGCATTTCCCGTAGAGGCCATCGCCGAGGCAGCATCTGCCATGGGCATTCCCGTGCTCGTGGACGGAGCGCATGCGCCGGGGATCCTGGAATCGCCCGTGCCCGACTTTGACGGGTTCTGGGTTGGCAATCTGCACAAGTTTGCTTGCGCTCCGAGGGGTACGGCCGCCCTCGTAGCCCGTGGTGCACACGCCAGCAAGCTAACCCCGCTCATTGACTCGTGGGGCTTTCCCCACAGCTTCCCGGAGAACTTCGACCACGTCGGAACCCAGGATGTTACGTCCTGGATGGCCGCACGCACGTCGTTCGACACCATCGCGCAACGGTACGGCTGGGGAACTTTTCGCAGCTACGCCAATGCCCTTTGCGACTACGGCGAGTCCCTTATTGGCCATGCCTTTGCCGACTTCACAGGGCAGGACCACACAGTAGACGTCGGCATGCCGGTTGGGCCGCTGCGCTTGATCCGCTTGCCGCATGGCCTTGCCACTTCGCACGAGGATTCGCACACTGTGCGGGCTTTCATCTCGGACGAGCTGGACATCGAAACAGCGGTGACCACCTATGACGGTGAGGGCTTCCTGCGACTTTCCGCCCACCTCTATAACTCGCCCACGGACTTCGAGATTTTCGCCGCGAAAGCCGTACCTGAACTTGTGCGGCTCGCCCGATCCCTCTAGACAGCACCACCTGCGCCGCGCAACCGGCGCATGGATTGCCCACCTCAACCAAATAAACGGAGGACCCACGTGAAATCCAGAATAATGGCGTCTGCGGCAGCAGGCCTGGCGGCTGTTCTTGCACTTGCCGGATGCGGCGGCGGCCAGAATGCTGCCGATGGCAAAGTCACCTTGAAGATGGTGGAGAGCCTGACCAATCCCACCAGGACAGAAACCCTGAAGAAGCTGATTTCAGGCTTCGAGCGTGAAAACCCGGACATCAAAGTCGACCTCATTTCGCCTCCCACCGATCAGGCTGATCAGAAGATCCAACAGATGCTCCAGTCCGGCAAGGGGATCGACGTCGTGGAAGCGCGTGACATCACGGTGGGATCCTTCGGAGCCAACAATTGGCTCTATGACATGACCAAGGACCTGGACGGCTGGGATGGCTGGAACAACCTGACGGAAAACGCGGTCACGTACTCCAAGCAGAACGGCAGAACCTACTACATCCCTTACGGCTTCTACGGTCTTTCCCTGTTCTACCGCTCCGACCTCGTCAAGGACGCCGGGTTCGACGGTCCTCCCAGCAGCTGGTCAGAGATGGTGGAACAGGCCGCAGCCCTGAACAAGCCATCGGAGAACAAGTTCGGATATGCGTTCCGCGGGGGCACCAATGCAAACTCCAACGCCGTGGCCATCATTGAGGCCTATGTAGCTGACGAGATCGACCGTGAGAACGCCTTCAAGCTCACGAGTGGCAAAACGATCTTCTCGTCCCCCAAGGCCCAGGAGGCGATGGACCTCTACATCGACCTCTTCAAGAAGGGATCACCGCCGTCGTCCGTGGCATGGGGCTACCCGGAGATGGTCCAGGGCTTCAGCAACGGCTCCACTGCCTTCCTGCTGCAGGACCCGGAGGTCATCGCCACGGTCAAGGAATCGCAGTCCATCAAGGAAGACCAGTGGAACGTTGCTCCCCTGCTGGTGGGCCCGGACGGCAAAGCAGTGCAGCCCGTAGCCTCCGCTGGCTGGGGTATCGCGGAGTCGTCAAAATCCAAGCCGGAGGCAGTCAAGCTCATCAAGTACTTGGCGCAGGGAGACGCCGCCACCACCTTCAGCAAGGACAACAGCCTCGTCCCCATCCTGAAATCCGCAGCACAAGACAGCTTCTACAGCACCGGTCCCTGGGCTGCCTACGTCAAGATGACCGAGAACCCGGACACGTACGTTTCCGCGATCCAACCCCGCAGTGTGTCGTGGTGGACGGAATGGATCAAGAAGTCCGACGGCGAACTGCAGCGGGTGCTCACGGGGCAGATGTCCACGGCCGAGCTGCTGGCAAGCTGGGACACGTATTGGACCGAAAAGATGAAGGGATAGCTTCCGGTGAGTCTCGACGTCAAGCGGGCCACACCCCCACCATTGGGTCGGAAGACCGAAAAGCCGGATCCCAGTAATCGAACTCTGTCCAAACGACGGTTCAGCGCCCGTACGGCTTTTACCTTGCTGGCCTTCCTGGCACCGGCCGCCTTGTTCGTAGGGGTATTCACGTACTACCCCATGATCTCCGGGAGCCAGATGGCGTTCCGGAACTGGAACCTGAACGACCTTTCGGACACATCCTGGGTTGGTTTTGCCAATTTCCAGAGCCTGTTCGATGCTCCTGAATTCGGGACAATCGTCCGGAACACTGTGGTGTGGGTTGTTGGCTCGCTGGTTCCCCAAGTGGTGATTGGTTTCGCGGTGGCGCTGTTCCTGAAGCGCCGGTTCAGGATGCGTGGAGCCTACCAGGCGATGATCTTCTTCCCGTGGGCTGTATCCGGCTTCCTCATCGGGATGCTTTTCCGGTGGATGTTCAATGCCGAATTTGGAGTGGTCAATGACCTGTTGATGAAGGCGGGGCTCATTAGCTCGCCCATTCCGTGGCTGTCCGATCCCGGCTTCGCCATGACGGCAATCATCATTGCCAACATCTGGTACGGCGTCACGTTCTTTGCCATCATGATCCTCGCCGCCCTGCAGTCGGTGTCCGACGAAATGTACGAGGCCGCTGCCTTGGATGGCGCCGGAAAGGTAAGGACGTTCTTAAGTATCACGCTGCCGAGCATCGCAACTACTTTGGCACTTACCATCCTTTTGCGAGTGATCTGGATCTTCAACTTTCCGGACATCATCTTTGCCATGACCGGCGGTGGACCGGCCGATCAAACCCACATCATCACCACCTACATGATCAAAATTACGCAGGAGGGTGACTACGGAAAAGCGTCCGCGCTCGGCTTGATCGTGGTGCTCACCCTGATGCTGTTCGCTGCCTTCTATCTCATGGCTGTCCGCTTTCGAAAGGGAGCCCGATGATCAACACTCCGACGCTCGCAGGCAGGATTTCCAAGGTTGTTTTCCTGGGGTTGTGCCTGGTCGCCACCGTTTTCCCGTTGTACTGGATCGTGGTGACGTCCCTGAAGGAGCCGGGGGCCATCTATTCGCTGCCACTGGATTACTGGCCGCGGCAATTGTCCTTGGACAACTACATCGGGCTCTTCACGAAGTCCGACTTTGGCCAGTACATGCTCAACAGCCTCGTGGTTGCGCTGGTGGCCGCCTCGGTGGCAACACTGATTTCGCTGCTCTCCGCTTACGTTCTGGCGCGGTTCCATTTCTCCGGACGCGGTGCCGTGCTGGGGGCGTTCCTGGTGACGCAGATGATTCCCGGATTTATTGCACTGGGTCCCCTCTACCTCATGATGACCGACTTCGGACTCGTGGATTCCAAGACCGGGCTGATCCTGATCTATATCGCGATCTGCATTCCGTTCTGCACCATCATGCTCCGTGGCTTTTTCGAGAATGTTCCTGACGCGTTGGAGGAAGCCGCCATGATTGATGGCTGCTCCAGGCTGAGTGCACTCTTCAAGGTCATTGTTCCCGTGATGCTGCCCGGCATCGCAGCGAGTTTCGTCTTCAACTTCGTCAATTGCTGGAATGAATTGTTCTTGTCGGTGACCCTGATGAACAGCGACAGCAACAAGACCATTCCGACGGCATTGGCCGGCTTTATCTCCAGTTTCAACATTGACTGGGGTTCCATGTCGGCCGCTGCGGTTCTGACGGTGGTTCCAACACTGGTGATCTTCGCCTTCGCCAGTAAGTTCATCGTTCAGGGACTCACGGCGGGTTCAGTCAAAGGCTGACGCAAACGCACCAGAGTCTAGGTCGCAGCAGTGCGCGTTTGGGGCGCCCTAAACGCGCTTAAATGCGACCCAGTTGGGAGCCCGACGCCGGGTCACGCCTTTTTCTTGGCCCGCGTCTTTGGCTTGCTGGCAGTTTTGCTGGCGGCAGCGTCGTCGTCGGCCGCTTTTTCCTTGCCGCGCTTCTTGTCCAGGCTCCGTTTCAGCGCCTCCATGAGATCGATGACGTCGCCGCCTTCCCCTTCGCCTTCCGTGACGCCGAACGTGGCCTCCGTATCCAGTGCTTCGCCCTTTTCGAGCTTGGCCTCGATCAACGTTCGGAGCTGCACCTGGTAGTCGTCGGTGTATTCTTCGGGGTCGAAGTCGTGGGCCATGGAATCCACCAGGGCGGAGGACATTTCCAGTTCCTTATCGGAGATCTTGATGTCCGTCTCAAGCGAGGGGAACTTGGCCTCCCGGACTTCATCGCCCCAGAGCAGGGCCTGCAGAAGGAGTACGTCCCCGCGTACGCGCAGGGCTCCGAGCCGTGTCTTCTGCCGCAGGGCGTACTGGACAATTGCAATCCTGTCCGTGTCCTCAAGTGTCTGCCGCAGCAACATATAGGCTTTGGGGGATTTGGAATCCGGCTCCAGGAAATAGCTGCGCTCGTACATGATCGGGTCCAGTTGCTCGGCAGGGATGAATTCCACTACCTCAATTTCGCGGCTGTTCTCTTCTGGCAAGGACTTCAATTCGGCCGCTGTGAGAACAACTGTGCGGCCTTCCTCTTCGTAGGCCTTGTCGATATCTTCGTATGCAACAACTTCGCCGCAAATTTCACACTTCCGCTGGTACCGGATGCGTCCCCCGTCCTTATTGTGGACTTGGTGAAGGCCAATATCGTGGTCCTCCGTGGCGCTGTAAAGCTTCACTGGTACGTTGACCAGACCGAACGCGATAGATCCCTTCCATATGGCCCTCATGCACCCAGTCAACAGCACAAGACAGCAGAGGAGAAGAGGTGGCAGGCAAGCAACAGGAGCGGGTGAACGTGGAAGGCCACGAGCTGACCCTCACCAACCTGGGCAAGATCATCTACCCCGAGACCGGGACAACCAAGGCCGAAGTCCTGGAATACTATGCCGCAGTCGCCCCGTTCCTCATTCCTGCCGCCGCCAACAGGCCCGTCACACGCAAGCGCTGGGTCAACGGGGTGGGCACTGCCGAGCACCCCGGACAGGTGTTCTTTCAGAAGAACCTCGAAGACTCCGCGCCCAAGTGGATCCCCCGCACGGCCATCCAGCACTCGGACCACACCAACGTCTACCCCATGGTCAACAACCTCGCCACGCTTACATGGATGGCACAGATAGCATCCTTGGAGATCCACGTCCCGCAATGGCAGGTTGACGCTGAGGGTAATCCGCTCCGGCCCGACCGCTTCGTCCTGGATCTTGACCCCGGTCCGGGCGCAGGCCTGCCTGAGTGCGTTGAAGTGGCCAAACTTGCCCGCTCCATCCTGCAGGACATGGGCATGGAACCGGTACCAGTGACCAGCGGCAGCAAAGGAATCCACCTTTATACCGGGCTGGAGGGGACCCTGAAGTCCGAGCAAGTATCGGCCTTCGCCCATGAGCTGGCGCGTGCCCTTGAGTCCGACCATCCCGAGCTGGTGGTCAGCGACATGAAGAAATCCCTCCGCCACGGCAAAGTGTTGGTGGACTGGAGCCAGAACAGCGGGAACAAGACCACCATCGTCCCTTACTCACTCCGCGGTAAAGCCCATCCAACGGTCGCGGCGCCGCGCACGTGGCGCGAACTCTCCTCGAGCACCCTGGACCATCTTGATTACACGGCGGTGATGAAGCGGGTCAAGACCGGCAAGGACCACTTCGCCCCTATCTCGTCACGGCACCTCCCGCCGCACGGAGAGTATACGGATGATGACGACGGCGCTGGAGCCCGCAGCGGTTCGGCAACCCGCAGCGGTTCGGCCGGTTCCCGCGAGCGCGTGGTGACCGTGGAAAACCGTCTCGCCAAATATGTGGGGATGCGCGATCCGGAGAAGACCCCGGAGCCGTTCCCGGCGTCGTCGGCTGCTTCTGCCTCGGCGACGACGGGAGGATCTTCCTCTGACCAGCCGAAGCCCGGCGACCCTGCACCGCCCGGCGGGATCTTCGTCATCCAGGAGCACCATGCCCGCCGCTACCACCTGGATCTGCGGCTGGAGCACAACGGCGTCCTTGCGTCGTGGGCTTTGCCGCGCGGCGTTCCGGAGACGCCCGACCGGAACAACCTTGCCGTGCATACGGAAGACCATCCGATGGAATACGCGGACTTCGCTGGCGTCATTCCCAAAGGTGAATATGGTGCAGGGACCATGACTATTTGGGACCGTGGGGAGTACACGTGCGAGAAATGGCGGGACGGCAAGGAAGTGATCGCCACGCTAACGGGCCAGCCAGGAGGTGGACTGCACGGGACCAAACGTCTGGCACTGATCAATACGGGCGACCGTTGGCTTATCCACTTGATGAAGGAGCAACCCGGAGGACGGCTTCGGAAGGGCACCGCCAGTCCTCCCGACAAGGTCGCCCCCGTCGCGGCATCGAGGCCAGCCGCTCCCCAGCCAATGCCGAACTACACTCCCATGCTTGCCACGTCCGGCACCGTCGCCGACCTTCGCGGCGAGGACTGGCTGTACGAACTGAAATGGGACGGAATCCGCGCCATCATCACCGGCACCGAGGGCAGGATCCGTCTCATGAGTCGCAACGGCAACGATCTCACTGCCACCTACCCCGAACTAACAGACCGATCATGCTGGCCCGACGGCGATTTCGTGGCCGACGGTGAAATCGTGGCACTTGGAAAGGGTTCGCGGCCTGATTTTGGCCGTCTGCAGCTCCGTATGAACCTGGTGAAGACCGCTGACATCGAACGAGCCCGCGCTTCGGTCCCGGTGCAGCTCATGCTCTTTGATTTGTTGTACGACGGCGGCACGGATCTGAGCGGGCTTCCTTTCCGTGAGCGTCGGGAGCGGCTTGCCGCGTTTGCCGGGGGCTTGCGCACGGGCTGCCCGCTTCACCTTTCGGCGGTGTTGGACCACGACGTCGACGACCTCATGGCAAGCGCGGCTGAACTCGGCTTGGAAGGGGTGATGGCGAAGAAGGCAGATAGCCGCTACGTGGTTGGCAGGCGTAGCCGCTCGTGGATCAAACTCAAGCTGGAGCAGAGCCAGGAAGTGGTTGTTGGTGGCTGGCGACCCGGCGCGGGTGCCCGGAATGGGACCTTTGGCTCGTTGCTGTTGGGCATTCCGCAGGGCGGGAAGTTGCATTACGTGGGCCGGGTGGGCACCGGGTTCAAGGAGTGGCAGCTGAGGGATGTCATGGAGAAACTGGAGCCCCGCCTGATACCCGATTCCCCGTTCGCCGATATCCCGCGCGAGGATGCTGCGGGTGCCCGTTGGGTAGATCCGGAGCTGGTAGCCGAAGTGACCTTCGGAGAATGGACCGGCCCGGGCAGGCTACGGCATCCCGTGTGGCGTGGGTGGCGTCCTGACAAGTCCCCGGAAGACGTAAGCCCGCCCAACTAGGTCGCACTTGAGCGCGTTTTGAGAGTCCTAAACGCGCTGTGCTGCTACCTAGTTGGGCTGGCTATGTTCGGGTGGCTGCGCTCAGGAGGAGTGCGGCATCTGCGGGCGGCTGGTCCGGTGGATTGCAGTCACGGCTGCACCCTGGCCCACTCGTCCATGGGCTTGGTCGCGGTCCTTCGGGTGCCGGCGTTTGCCGCTACCGTCCGGCCAGTGCTGCTCCTGGTCCAAACCCAGGGTTACATCGATGGTTGCCGGCTCAGGCATGGGAGCCATATCCATGGCCTCCACCAAGTGGCTGGCAACCTCAGGATCGATGTTTTCATCTTGATGCTTTGCAGTCATGGTTCTTCCTTTCCACAGTGAAACGAAGGAATTTCAATACTAGGTGGGCTGTCGATGGTTGTCTGCAGGATTTATCTGCATCCAGGAATCACCAACGGACCTTCTTCTCCGTCTTGGCCTGCTTGCCGCTGGTGGACGTGGGCTTATGGCCCTTGCCCGTGCTTTGCCAGCCAGCAGGAGCGCCTCCGCCGGACTTGCTGGCGAGCATTGCCTTCTGGGCATCGGTCAGTTTGGACTTGATGCCGCCCGAGGCGGACTTCGGACTTCCCGATGCTGCGGGCTCAGAGGTGTTGTTTTCGGAAGGATTGGCAGTCATAAAAGTGGACTCCTCTTCAGGTGTGAGTCCTGGAGAAGCACCAAAACCATGGCGTTGCGGTTCGAGAAAATAGCGTCGACAACGGGAACGGCATGGAGGCAGGGCCTCAACAGGCGTGGATTTTTGTCAGGTGAAACTCGGCTGTGCCGCTGCGGGCAGATGCCGGTCTACTCAAAAATCAGTGTTCCCATGCGTCATACCCTAACCAAGAATCGCCGCTTTTGTGAACCCCTCGGCTAGCATGGCACCCGTGACCTGGAGAATGTCCGTCGCCACCACCCTCCGCCATGCCGGATGCGTCTTCGCGGAGGAGGAAGCGCAACTCCTCATTGAGGCCGCCACGAGTCCAGACCATTTGGACTACATGGTGGATCAGCGCGTCAAGGGAATGCCCTTGGAACACATCCTCGGTTGGGTGGACTTCTGCGGGAGCCGCATGGTTGTTGAACCCGGAGTATTCGTCCCACGGCGTCGCACGGAGTTCCTGGTGCGCCAGGCGGCGAAAGTCGCATCGCCGGGTGGCGTCGTCGTCGATCTTTGCTGTGGCTCGGGGGCGATCGGTGCGGCACTCAGCGATCTTCTGGGGAGCTGCGAGCTGTACGCCGCTGACATTGATCCGGCTGCGGTGGGCTGCGCGCGCAAGAACGTGGAGCCCCGTGGCGGGCGCGTTTTCCAAGGCGATCTATACGACGCCCTCCCCCTTGAGCTCCGGGGACGTGTGGACGTGGTGCTCGCCAATGCGCCGTACGTCCCCACGGGTTCCATCGGCATGATGCCGCCTGAGGCGCGCTTCCATGAACCGATGATGGCGCTCGACGGCGGTACTGACGGTTTGGATGCCCAGCGCCGGGTTGCGCTTGGGGCACCTGGGTGGTTGGCCCCGGGTGGGTGGATCCTGATCGAAACGTCACGGCAGCAGTCAGTTGAAACGGCCGCACTCCTGAGGGCGTCGGGGCTGTCCGCGACGGTGGCCTCGGACGAAGGATTGAATGCCACCCTGGTGATCGGCTCCCCAAGGAGCCGCTGAACCGTCGGCTTTCGGGGCTGAAAGCCCGCTCGTCGATCCGATGCTTCTGCGCAATACACACCTTTGCGCGGGCTTTTTTGGCCGTAGAAGTCAGATTTCGAGGACAGACAGAGACAGTGAAGGTCACTCGTTTTCAGCTATGGCAGCTTCCAGGATCTGTGGTGGAGGCAGTACATTCAGCGGCTCCCTGAAAAAGGGCGTCAGTTGGCTTCCCACCCTGCCGTCTTCGCCACCGCCAACGCGGCAAATTTGGCAGTCATTGTCGAGTTACCCCGCGTGAGCTTCCTAATCGTGAGATCTTCGGCTTTGGCGTTCGCAAGCCGCAGGTTGTTGGCAGACTTGTGCAGCGCCTACTTCGTCTTCTCCAAGTGTTTGATCGCTTCGTCAATACGCTGGATCGCCTCCACGAAACCGTGGGAGGCGAGCCTCCAGTTGCGACCGAACGCGTCCTTGAAATCGTCAATGTGCTGCTCGAAGTTTGTGATATCCAAGTTCTGTGCCTTGCCCAGCGCGAGCTCGGTCTTGTACTCAAGCGTGTTCATCGCGGCGTTCCGCAAATGGAGTCTATGGCGCCCCGATTCGCGGAGGCACGGCTCTAGCTCGAAGCCGAGTCCTAGGGCTGCACAATAAGCCGACTGGCCCGGCATGACGGAGACGCCGTCCGTGCCTCCCTCAGCCCCTTTGGTGATTTCCTCGTCTGAAACCACGCCGACGTGTCCGTTGCGATGTCTCCTGGCCGATACGCTGGAGTCATCAGGCAAGAGCCTGCTGTGCCGTTAATGAACAAAGACCCGAGCGCAATCGGGTCTTTGTTCAGCGCGGTGCGCTCATTGGTGCGGTCAGAGGGTCATATCCTCAAATCCGAACACTTTGAGTGTATGGCCCTACGCACGTAGGGCGCAACGCCGTTGTGCCCATAGACACGTGCAGGCCGTGCCCTGTTCCTCTGGGAGGAGGTGCCGGCGTGGAATCCAAACGGAAACGCGGAGAACCATGGGGCGCCTGGAACCTGGCGGTCAACATCATCCGACTAGTCGTTGATGTCGTCCGCCTGTTCTGGCACAACATCCCCTAACCGGGAGCGGTGGCCATCTGCATACTGCTGGTGGCCACCGTCATTGCCCAACAGACTTGTTCTACTCGGCACCTGCTCGGCGGTGCGTTTTCGTGGACACGATGACCCGCGCGGCGGCTCGCAAATCATCAGTTTTTGGCCTCTACTGGGCCCTGTTAAGTGGGCTTGGCTAAACAATTTGGTAACAACGTGCCCGGGAGGGCAAAAATGGCCCGGCTTCCGCGCCGTTGCAGGGCAAAAGCAGGTAATGAGATGCAACACAGCTAGGCAATTTGCATCCCAAAACGGCCCAAAAATCGGATCTCAACTGGGGTTTGGGCGGTAAACCCCGTAAAATTGAACACCTGCCCAGAGCGGGGCAGCAGAAGTCGCAAGCAAATGACCTCCCTAGGAGAAGCCCAAATGCCCATAGACCAAAGCAAGATCGTCTCTCCGGATGGCGCAAGGAACGTCATCGGAAACACGGAATCAACCCACACCCCGGCCGCTTCCAACACTGTAAAGAACGTTAAGAAAACGAAGCTCCGCCCGAAGCGCCGGTTGAAGGAATCCGACGTGAACGTTGTGGACCAGCCGATGCTGAAGAAAGCACTCGGCGGCACGATCGTCGGCAACACCATGGAATGGTACGACGTCGGCGTGTTCGGCTACCTCATCACCACCATGGGCCCCGTCTTCCTTCCGGAAGCGGACAAGTCCGTCCAGACACTCTTTCTTCTCGGCACCTTCGCCGCAACCTTTATCGCCCGCCCGCTTGGCGGCGTCGTCTTTGGTTGGCTCGGCGACAAAGTGGGCCGCCAGAAGGTGCTCGCAGCAACACTGATGCTGATGGCGGCAAGCACTTTCGCCGTCGGGCTTTTGCCCGGCTATGCGCAGATCGGCATCTGGGCCGCTGCGCTGCTGGTAATCCTCAAGCTCGTCCAGGGCTTCTCCACCGGCGGTGAATACGCCGGTGCCACAACCTTCGTGAGCGAATATGCCCCGGACAAGCGCCGCGGATTCTTCGCCAGCTTCCTGGACATGGGCAGCTACATCGGCTTCGCCCTCGGCGCCGCGCTGGTTTCAGTCCTGCAGCTCACGCTCGGACAGGCAGCCATGGAGGAATGGGGCTGGAGGCTTCCGTTCCTGATCGCCGGCCCCCTCGGCCTGATCGCTGTGTACTTCCGGAGCAAGATCGAGGAATCCCCGCAGTTCCAGGCCACCCTGGACGCCCAGGAAGCCATCGCCAAGGACGCCGCGGCACAAGATGCCAACGTCGCCAAGGGCCCGGTTGGCATCATCAAGGCCTACTGGCGCCAAATCGTGCTGGCCATGATCCTCGCAGCGGCGGCCAACACTGTTGGCTACGCCCTGACCTCATACATGCCTACATACCTCACGGATTCCAAGGGCTACGATCCCGTTCATGGCACCCTGTTGACCATCCCGGTCCTGGTGATCATGGCACTGTGTATCCCGCTTACCGGTAAGTTGTCCGACCGCATCGGCCGCCGTCCAGTGCTGTGGATCGGCGCGGGCAGCACCATCGTGTTCTCCGTTCCCGCCTTCATGCTGATCGGCATCGGCGATATCTGGTCGACACTGGCAGGCCTTGCCCTGATCGCGTTCCCTGTGACGTTCTACATCGCCAACCTGGCCTCGGCCCTCCCGGCACTGTTCCCGACGTCCAGCCGCTACGGCGGAATGGGTATCGCCTACAACTTCTCGGTGGCCATCTTCGGAGGAACCACCCCGTTCATCGTGCAGGGCCTCATTGAGGGTACCGGCGACGACATGATGCCTGCCTACTACTTGATGGCAACGTCCATCGTGGGTGCGATCGCCATCTACTTCCTGCGTGAATCAGCCCAACGTCCGCTGCCCGGCTCCATGCCCAGCGTGGACACTACGGCCGAGGCCCGCGAACTCGTAGCAACACAGGACACCAACCCGCTCATCAACCTGGACGAGATGCCGTTCGACGGCCAGCCAATTGATGATGAAGTGTTCGGCCGCCGGGACAAGGATCTGGCTCCCGCCTAGGGAACACTTGCCTGCAACTTCTGAGCAGCGCTTTCCGATAGTTCGCGGCCCCGCCGCCCACAGTAGCCACCAACGCCAAGGCGCTCTCCTTGGGTTGGTGGCTACTGCTGTTCAGGGCGCGCTCATACCCCTAATCCCGTTCCCAGACCGCTTTCGCGTTGTTGCCCAACGACTTAAAAGCGGCCGGGCAACTTAATAGCGGCCGGGCAACGGGACTCCGAATCGGTCAGGATCCGAGCAACCGCTTAACAGCCATGCCGATAATCCGCGCGCCCTCCGGAAATCCGCCAGGATTGGGGCCGGCGTAGTTGAGCCGTATGTACGGGCCTTCAGGCTCCGCCGGGAACCACTCCGTTCCGGCGGCAATGAGGACCCCGCCCGCTTCGCAATCCTTGGTGAGCTGATCGACGTCGAACCCGTCCGGCATCCGCAACCACAGGTTCAAGCCGCCTTTGGGCAGATGGCTGAGGTGCGCCTCTGGCACGTGATCGCGGAGACTGGTGACCAACAGGTCGCGGCGCGACTGCAGCTGATGGCCCAGGCCTCGAAGGTGCGTCATCCAGCCGGGCTGAGTGACGACGTCGAGCGCTGCAGCCTGGAGCAGCCCGCTGACGTACATCGACTCCGCGGCCTGCGCGCCCATGATGCGTTCCCGCGCGGGTCCACGGGCGATAATCGCTGCCACGCGGATGGACGGGGAGACGCTTTTGGTCAGCGAGCGGATGTACACCACGTGGCCGGAATCGTCCCGGGCGGCGAGCGGGACGGACTGCGCGGTGATGCCAAAATCGTGGGCCCAGTCGTCCTCCACAAGGAAGGCGCCGTGCTGCCGCACAATCCGGAGGACCTCCTCGCACCGTTCGGGTGACCATTGGGCACCCGTGGGGTTGGCAAAGTTGGGCTGGGCATAGAACATCCGGGCTCCTGATTCCTCGAAAGCCCTCCCGAGCTCCTCCGGATCCGGCCCCTCAGGACCGGACGGCACCGGAATGACCCGAACGCCGGCCTGGCCGGCGGCCAGCAGCGCCCCCCAGTAACTGGGCGACTCCACCAGCAGTGGCCGGCCATGTCCCACCAGCCCGCGAAAAATTGAGCTAAGTCCGCTCTGGCTCCCGGGAAGCACGACGACGTCGCTCGGCTGGGGCGGCGTGACGCCAACCGGCGTTGAGGTGCTGAGCTCGTGGGCGAACCAGGATTGCAGTTCGGGAAGCCCCTGCGCGGGTGGCCGCGACAGTGCAGCGTCGCCGCGGGCAGCCCTGGTTAGCGCGGCCCGGACGAGCCGTTCAGGCAGGAGTTCCCGGTCCGGATAGCCGGAGTGGAATGCGATGACGTCGTTCGAAGCGCTGCGCATGGCGCCAGAATTAAGCAGGCGCGGCGTCTGCGCGGCCCGGAGTGCCGCTGTCTGCCAGCCATAATCGGACGGCCTGGCGGTGCGGTATGCCCGCACGAAGGTGCCAACTCCGGGGCGGCTTTCTATGAGGCCTTGGGCAGTGAGGGTCCTCAACGCCTTCTGCACCGTCACCGGACTTGCCTGGTATTCGGCCACGAGTTGACGGGTGGATGGCAGTTTGGCTCCCGGCGCGGCCCCTGCGATCCATTCCTTTACTCGCGAGACAATCCGGGAACTGCTATCGTTATTCATGAGTCACAATAGTAGCGCTACTACACTTTCACGGCCAGTGGTATCCAGGCGGACGTCGACTGGCATCTGGTGGGGCCTTCTTGGCGTTGTCGCATTCTCGTTCACGGTGCCCTTCACCCGGGTCGCCGTGGAAGGCCTATCTCCGCTGTTCATCGGGGCAGGCAGGGCCGTTGTTGCGTCCATTCTTGCAGCGCTGGCCTTGGGCCTGACCCGCCAACGCTTTCCGCAGGGCTTCCAGTGGGTTCGACTGATTGTGGTGGCCGGTGGGATCGTTGCGGGCTTCCCCTTGCTGACAACGTTCGCACTGACATCCACCACCGCAAGCCACGGAGCCATCGTCATCGCGCTACTGCCTGCGGCCACGGCAACGGTAGCGGTGATCCGGGGCCGTGAACGTCCGCGGCTCCTGTTCTGGATCCTGACTGCCATAGGTGTTATCGCCGCGCTGGTTTTCGCGCTGGTTCAGTCCGGCGGTTTCGGTCAGCTTCATTGGGCCGACCTGTTGCTCCTCGGCGCCGTGATTGCGGCAGCAATAGGCTATGCAGAAGGAGGTCTGCTGGCGCGCGAACTCGGCCCGTGGCAGACAATCTCGTGGGCGCTGGTTGTCGCCTCTCCTGTCATGCTGCTGCTGACGGTCCTGTCACTGGGATCGGGAGCGCCCTCTGCTACACCGGTTCAGTGGTTGTCCTTCGCCTACCTGGGAGTTGTGAGCATGTTCCTCGGATTCTTCGCCTGGTACCACGGCCTGGCGATCGGACCCATGGCACAGGTCAGTCAGATCCAACTGGTCCAACCGGTCATGACCATCGCGTGGGCAAGCCTGCTTTTGGGAGAGTCGATGACGTGGACCACCGCGGTTGGCGGGCTCGCCGTGATCCTCTGTGCAGGCGCCGCTGTCCGCGTAAGGCTCAACCCGCTGTCGAATCCCTGACGCTGCCACGCCAAGTCTCGTAGACTCGGCGCATGCCTGACGCAACTGTAGGTTCGATCCATCACCTTGAGATCTGGGTGCCGCACCTTGAACGAGCCCGGGAGGAGTGGGGCTGGCTCTTAGGCGAGCTTGGTTACAAGCCTTTCCAGGAGTGGCCCACTGGCTGCAGCTGGAAGCTCAATGGCACGTACGTGGTGGTGGAAGGCACGGATGCCATCACCGGAACGGCCCACCGGCGCACTGATCCCGGGCTCAATCATGTGGCCTTCCATGCCGGCACCCGGGAAAATGTGGACCGGATCCGCGCGCTCGGTGCCGACGCCGGGTGGTACGAGATGTTCGAGTCGAAGTACCCGCACGCCGGCGGTCCGGACCACTACGCGGCGTATTTGATCAACACTGACAGTTACGAAGTTGAGTTGGTGGCTGAATAGTAGCTACGTCGGCGGAACCACAGGACGCCACATGGCGACCCGAGGCCAACGCGTCAGCCCCAACTCAGCTTCGTGCTCCATGAGCCTGGCCAGCTCAGGACCCCAGCTGCCGGCGTCGAGCGTTTGGAACCCCAACCGCCGGTAATACGGCGCATTCCACGGCACGTCGCGAAAGGTACTCAGGGTCTGGCGCTGCATGCCATGCCCCCTTGCCCACACCCTTGCCGCATGCAGCAGTTCGCGGCCGAGTCCTTGATGCGCTTGGTCCGGGTGCACGCTAACTTGCTCCACGTGCGCGTTGCCATCAACAATGTCCGTCAATAGATACGCCAAGGGGTAGTCCAGCCCATCAACCCACACCCAGGCACGCCCGGCACCTACGTAGACGTTCATCTCGTCCAAGGAGAAGGGTTCGTCGTCCGCGATCTGATCCATGCCCAGTCCCCGAAAGGCTTCCCCCGCCGCCCGTTCGATGTCCTGCAAACGCGGCAGATCGTCTGTTCGAGCTAGCCGGATCACCGTTTATCCAGTGCTGGAGGTGCCTGTCCTACGAGGAACCCATTGCGGGCTTCGATCAAGTCCTGCAGGTATCTGGCCAGAACCAGCTTCTCCAGCAGGCGGCCCAGCGGCCCGAACGGGGCAGCGAACTCCACGGTGTCCACCATCAGCGTCCCGCTGCCGTCCTGCCGGAATTCATGGGTGTGGCGGAGGTACTTGAACGGGCCGCGCACCTGCTCGTCAGTGAACGACGCCGGTGCGTCCATATGCGTGATGCGGCTGGTCATGCGGAAACGGACTCCGAGGTGCCACGCCTGCCAGGTGACCTGCTCGCCTTCCGAGATCAGGCCTGTCGTCACGCCGCCTATGGCCTTTTCCCTGCTTTTGGTCATCGACCCCACATGGGCGTCGATGTTTCGGGAGAGGTCGAACAACTCCTGCGGTGACATGGCGGAGCGGGTTCGGCAGACGAAAGCTACGGGCATACCTTGATCTTCCCAGACTCTGCCGGGCAGCGCTCCAGTGTTGCTGTTACCTTCCCACGAGGCCCATGTGTTGATCGTTGTAGCGGTTGCCTTGCACCCCGATCCGGCTGGCCATGGCATCCAGATCGGCGACTTCATCAGCGGAGAGCGCAACCGTGGTTGCGGCAGCATTTTCTTCAAGTCGTTCCCGACGCCGTGTGCCCGGGATCGGGACGATCCATGGCTGCTGCGCGAGAAGCCAAGCCAGCGCGATCTGACCGGGTGATGCACCTTTCGAGGCGGCGAGTTCGGCCACATGATCCACCAGGGCCTGGTTGGCCGCCCGGTTTTCTGCGGTGAATCGAGGGATAGTGCCGCGGACGTCACCTGGCGAAAATTGGGTGGACGGATCCACCGTACCCGTGAGGAATCCCTTGCCGAGTGGGCTGAACGGGACAAAGCCGATGCCGAGTTCCGCGAGGGCGGGCAGCACCTCCGGTTCCGGATCCCGTGTCCACAACGAATACTCACTCTGGACAGCGGTCACGGGAAAGACTGCGTGGGCCGCGCGAATAGTGGTGGCTGATGCCTCGGACAGGCCGAAATGCCGTACTTTACCGGCCTGGACCAGCTCACCCACAGCTCCCGCGACGTCCTCGATGGGCACGTTGGGATCAACACGGTGCTGATAAAAAAGGTCCAGGGTTTCCACCCCAAGCCTGCGGAGCGACTCGTCCGCCACACGTTTGATCCGTTCAGGAGAACTGTCCAGCCCAACGGACTTGCCGTCTTCGATCCGCCAGCCGAATTTTGTGGCAATGACTACCTGGTCTTTGATAGGAGCAAGCGCCTCGCCGACGAGTTCCTCGTTGACGAACGGCCCGTACACCTCGGCCGTGTCAAAGAAATTGATTCCGATCTCCACTGCTTCGCGGAGCACCTTGATCATCGCCGCCCGGTCCCCCGGATTTGGGCCGTAGCTTTGGGACATGCCCATGCAGCCAAGCCCGATGGCGGAGACCTCCAGGCCTTGCCCAAGTGTCCGTGTGTGCATGATGCCTCCCTTTGCTTCGAATAACCCGTTTGATCCAGTCAACAACCTTCCCAAGCCATTTGGGAGGCACTGACGTAAGGGGTACTGCCAGTGCCTTGCTACGGGTTGTGACCGGGCTTATGGCGGGCCAGCATGGCCTCCTGATACTTTTCGATACTGATAGTTCACCCATAAGCCTTGAATGATTGGTGGTGTTTTCCCTGCCCGCATTCATGGCGCATGCCCGGGAGCTCCACAGGCTGGGGCCGCCAAACAACGACCGCCTGTCGGCGGTTCGGGTGGCCCTCAGTGTCGCAGTTCCGGGGCTGGTCCTGATTCTCGTGGGCCGTCCGGACCTCATGATGTATGCGGTGTTCGGCGCGCTCACCGGAATGTACGGACGCAACGAAGCCCACCAACTGCGGCTCAAACACCAAGCCCAAGCCGCGCTTGTTCTGGTTGGCGGGCTCACGATCGGCACGCTTCTTTCCGTCAACCACATCCATTCCTGGTGGCTGGTGCTGGTGGCGACGCTCTTTGCCGGCGCAGGTTCCTTATATGCAGACGCAGTGCGTCTTAAACCGATCGGGCCTTTCTTCGGCATCCTCGCCCTGGGGGCGTGCGCGTCGGTCCCCACCAGCGTTCCGTTCCTGACGGCGGTGCTGATCGGTGCAGCTTCGGCGGCGTTCTCGATTCTGGTCGGATTCGCTGGCTGGCTTCGGCACCGAAGGTGGGAGCCGGGCGCTGCCCGCGATGTCCCCATCCTCCGCGGACCCTTACGGCAATCTGCCCTTGTTCATGCGGCCCGCTACATTCTCGCTGTCAGTGCCGCCGGAGCTTGTGGCGTTCTGAGTGGGAGCGGCCATCCGCATTGGGCCATGGCCGCAGCAGCCGTACCCTTGGCAGGTGCGGACCTCCCGAGCCGCGTCCACCGAGGCATCCACCGCATCGTGGGAACATTCCTCGGGTTGGCGGTGGTCGCCGTCGTACTTTTCCCAAGTCCGTTGTCACCGCTGCAGTATTTCCCCGGCCATGCTGCCATCGTCCTGGCCATTGTGGTGGTCCTTTGCCAGTTCCCCACTGAGCTGTTCATGGCGCGGCACTACGGCTGGGCCATGGTCTTCTTCACGCCCGTGGTCCTGCTCATCGCCCAACTGGCGTCGCCCATGGATCCGGGTGTGCTGGTGATGGAGCGGGCGATCGAGACGTTTGTCGGAGCGGTGATTGGAATCGCGGTAGCGGTGCTGGTCAGGGCACCTGCCATTACGGCTCCTAGGGCTGCAGGGGCCGGCGCGGCGGGCCGGAGGTAAGCTTCGCCGGCAAGATACGCGCAAAGAAGCTAACCACTTTGTATCGACGCGTCGGGATGGAAACAGCCTTGCCCGCGGCGTTGTCCTCCAGCCCTTCCCGCACCACGCGCTCGGCGGTGAGCCACAGGAATCTCGGCGCCACGGACTTATCCATGCCCATGCGGTCGTGGAATTCTGTGTGCGTGAAACCAGGGCACACCGCTGTGACCTGCACGCCGGACTTCGCATATGCAATATTCGCCCAACGGCTGAACGTCACCTGCCAGGCTTTGGCCGCCGAGTAGGTGCCCCTGTTGGCGAAGGCTGCGACGCTGGCAACGTTGATGATCCGGCCCTTGCCACGTGCCAGCATGACTTCCAGCGCCGCGTGGCACAGCTCCATCGGTGTCTGAACGTGAAGGCGTACGTGCCGCTTTTCTTCCTCCACATCGTTCTGCTCGAACGACTTCAAGAGTCCGATTCCGGCGTTGTTGACCAGGACGTCGACGGGTCGCGCCGCGTCCCGCAAGCGGTCAGCCACCAAGGAAACCCCGACGTCGGTAGTCAGGTCGACGGACAGAACCTCCGCCGAGATACTAAAGTCGCGTTCGAACTCCTCAGCCTTTTCCTTGAGGCGTTCTTCATCGCGGGCTACCAGGACAAGGTGGTGTCCGGCTTCGGCGAGCTGGCGCGCGAATTCCGCACCGAGCCCGGCCGTGGCACCGGTGACCAGGGCGGTGAGTTCATTGGCTCGAGTCGTCATGCGCCTAGACTATGCGCTGAAGGCTTATGGCGCCCCTGTCTCTTCGTCAGAGAGCAGCGTGCTCTTCGTCAGAGGGTCGCGTGCGTGGCTTGGTGCCGATGATGGCTAGCGCTATCGAGCCAGTGATGCCAAGGATCCACCAGGGAAATCCGGGGTCTGTTGTGGTGGACGGCAGGGTACGGGGTCCGTCAGCGCTGGTGGGTGCAGTGGTTCGTTCGCCGCGAACCAGGAGCCGGTGGCTGTTGATGCCTTTGGGTGTGCAGGTAATGAGCGTGAGGTAATCCTTGCCCTCAACTTTACGCAAGGCCTCGGTTTGGTCGGGCAGTACCGTGAGGATTTGGTCGACCTTGTAATAGATGGTTTCATCGAGCACGTTGATGCTGAAGACGTCGCCTTCATGGACTTTGTCCAAGTCGTCAAAAAGGGTGGCATTGACGAATCCTGAGTGGGCACTCAAGACACTATGAGTGCCTTCGCCGCCCACTGGCAGCGCGGACCCGAAGAGGTGGCCGGCACCTTTGGAGAGAGTGTCCTCGTCCGTACCGTGGAAGATGGGCAAATCTGCGTGGATGGAGGGAATGCTGATGCGGCCCATCATTCCTCCAGGCCCCACAGCCAACATCTTCTTGTACGCCTCGGAGCCGGCACCAATGGTGGTTTGCTCGCCGGCTTCGTTCAAGGAGTAAGGGTCCCGGAGGGGCCCTGAGGGCAGTTCTTCATTGAACTCCCGGGCCTGGTCCAGGAGGGACTTCTTCGCGGAAGGGTTCATGGTCTGGACAGAGTCCACGTACCCGCTGATCTCGGTGGCATGGACGCGATCCGAGAACCAGGCTGCCGCCGTGGGATAAAGCAGGATCCCGACGCCGATCACCGCCACCACCACGATCAGGAGCCGTTGCCGGCTCCAGGGTCCGGTCAGATACCGGAGTCCACGACGGGTGCGGGTTGGGGCGTGTGTCATCAAGAATCCTGTAGCTGGGGTGAGTCGATTGGAACAGTGCGGCAGTTGTGGAGACTGCAGAAGGGAATGCAAGTGGGGAAGAGCGCCTGGTTGGCGTTCTTCCCCACTTGGGGTTGCTGCGGGGGCCGCGGTAGCGGCGCCCTGCAGTGGGTGTTAGTTGTTGTTGGTGCGGCGGTTGCGGACGAGCATCAGGGCTGCGCCGGCGACGAGGAGGGCTCCTGCTGCGTAGAGGATGCCGGT